>CAMCQY010000042.1 GCA_945877135.1 Candidatus Kuenenia stuttgartensis | reverse complement strand
GAGGTCTCGAACGCGGCCACCGCGGATGAGCACGATCGAGTGCTCCTGGAGATTGTGGCCTTCGCCCGGGATGTAAACGGTGACTTCCTTTTGGTTCGAAAGCCGTACGCGGGCGATCTTCCGAAGAGCCGAGTTCGGCTTCTTGGGCGTCATCGTGCGAACCTGCAGGCAGACGCCACGCTTTTGCGGGCAGCGGTCGAGCACGGGCGACTTGGAAAACTTCCGCTTGGGCCGGCGGCGGCTGCGGACGAGTTGGCTGATCGTGGGCATAGGCTGATGAAGTCACATGTAAGGTTCGGGATGCGAGCTCCAAAGAATAACGGAGAATCGACCGTCTCGGAAGCGGGGTTGCGGAAATCCGCGATTTTCTCACCTAACGGGCGAGTCGGTGGAAAATCTCGCCTCGACCGCCGGTCAGAAGATCGCCGTGCCAGTGCTGCCAGACGCCGCCGAAGGCGTCGGCCGGCCGGCCTGCGGTGGCCCTGAATCCGGCCCGGGCAAGACGGGCTGCCAAGAGCGGTAAAACGCTGGGCGACCAGGATGCGCCACGGCCAAAGGTGGGCGGTACGTCCGGAATGGCCGACAGGGCAATGACCGAGCCTCGCCGCATCCCCATGCCGGGCCGCCGGCCCACTCGACCGGCCACGATCACCGTGCCGGCCCGCATCTCGAAGGCGGCCGCCTCGCCGCAGGAACCGCCGATGCCGAGCAGTCCCCGCCGCATTCTCGCCCCGGCCAGACAGCCAACATCGCCGTTGATGACGATCAGCCCACCGCGAACGCCGAGATCGTCGCCGGGGATCGCTGCGGCGGGATTGTCGCCAGCGTTGCCCTCCACAAGCACCTCGCCTCCGGTCATTCCGGCGGCCAGCCAGTCGCCGGCGTCACCTTTGACCTCGAGCCTGCCTCCCGCCATCGCCTCGCCCGCGTGACGGCCGACGCTTCCATGCACCGTGATCTCGCCACGCTGCATGCCCGCGCCGAGCCGATGCACGCGCGAGAAGTCACCGACGCACTCGATTCGGGCATCGGCGGCATCGCCATGAATCGTGAACAGGTCGCCGAGCGGGCAGGGGCGGCCGTCGGCCAGCACGGTGAAGCGAGCGACGGCCGCGGCGTCGAGATCGAGAAGGCGGTCGGGCACGACCCGCTCGAATTCGATCGATAGCGGTCCATGACTGCAGGACGTGGATGGCGTGAGGTGGAGTGGCATGAGGGCGTCAGGCGCGAAAAAAGAGCCGGGGCCACGGAAGACAACTCTCCCGTGGTCCCCAGCATACTTGACGTCGCTGCTCGACGTCGGCGGGCCTGTCCGCACCTGCCCTCACCTGCCAACAGTGGCCTTCGTTACTGCGTGAGCACCGGCACCTTCCGCGACGTGCTCGTCGGCGACTTGGTCAGTTCGACCGTGAGCACTCCCTTGTCGTAGCGGGCCGTCACCTTCGCGGGATCGACTGCCTCAGGCAGCGGGATCGCGCGGTTGAAGCTGCCGTAATGACTCTCGCGGTGAGTCCAGCCATCGGTCGTTTTCTCAGTCGCCGACTTCTTCTCGCCCGAGATCACCAGCCGGTCTTCCGACACGCTGACATCGACGTCCTTCGGGTCGATGCCGGGCAGTTCGGCCCGCACGTGGATCTCCCCGCCGCTCTCCGACAGGTCGATCGCGGGCATCCACTGGCCCGGTTCGCCCGTCTCGAACCACGACGGCCCCGAAGACCCCATCAGCGGACGGCTGAAGAAGCCCTCGAAGAGACGGTTCATCTCATTCCGGAAATCGGTCATCGTCGTCAGGTTGGCAGGCTCCATGCCATTTGACCGCTTCATGCGAAAAGGTATCAGACTCATAGATCGTCCCCTTTTCTTTTCACTTGAGACTGTTCACTCGGAAAACACACGACACCATCGTTCAATGAGTTGTCTGTGATCGCATCGCACCCTGACGGCAGTCAGGCGGGCCGCACCTCGATCTTCCGCGGCCGCACCGCTGCCAGCCGCGGCACGTGGATCGTCAGCACGCCTTTGCGGTACTCGGCGGCGATCTGCGAGGCGTCGAAGCCCTCGCCAAGCCGGAACGAGCGACGGTAGTCGCCGATCCCGTATTCCTGCACGAGTTGCCGGCCAGGCAGGGAACGCTGCGGCACCTTTGCATGGACCGACAGCACACCGTCCTCGAAGCAGACGTCCATGCTCTCCGCTGATGCCCCTGGCATGTCGGTGACCAGCATGACCTCGGCGCCGCAGTCGCAGACATCGACGTTGGGCTGGTAGGTGAGGCCGGGGGCTGCTGCTGCCTTCGGCTGCTGGGCTGGCTGTTCGGGCCGCGGCTGGTTCGCTGCTTGTGGGGCTGTTTGCGTGGGGTTGACCATGGGAATGCTCCTCTTGGAAGTGGGTGTTTTGGAAGTGGGTGTTGGGATACCGTCTCTCGATCGATGGACCGCCGTGACCTGCCTTGGTGACAGGCCACGGCGGGGGATTCAGCCGTGCCGGAGCGTTACCCGGCCCGGACCTTCACCTTGTGAGGCTGCCGTTCGGCGGCCTTCGGGCAGGTGACGGTGAGCACGCCGTCAACGAGCGTGGCCTCGACGCGGCTGGCATCCACGGCGACAGGCAGCGTGATCCGTCTTTCGAAGCTCCCTGTGCCCCGTTCCCGGCGATGCCAGGTGACAGCCTTGTGCCGCTCTCCATTACCTTGCCCGGACGTTCCTTGCCTGTCTGGCGTGCCGGTTTCGGCGGTCGCCGGCTTGGCGGTCGCAGACTCAGTGGGCTGGTGTGGATCCGGCCGGGCGCCCTTCAGCACGAGTTCCTCACCGCTCACCGCGATGTCCACATCGTTGGCATCGAGTCCGGGCAGTTCGGCTTCGATGGTGATGCAGTCATCGCTCTCGCTGACGTTGACGGCCGGAAAGACATCGGATCCGGGCCGAACACCCCAGCCGTGGAGTGGCGGAGCCGCCGTAAGGGAGGTCCAAAGCCGATCCAACTCGTCGCGAAGTTCATCCAGCGGGTATGCAAAACCCGCTCCAGGCAGGGGGCGATACATGGGCATGACATGCTCCTCGGGAAGGAAAAGACAAGGGGAGAACTCGAAACCTCAGAACGTCTGAGGCCTGATCACCAGTGGCTCGATTCTTCGCCCGCCGTCCCTGGAACGATGCAGCCCCGTTGTGCGACGCCTCTTTTGACGCAGCAACAGAACCGCCGAATCATTCGCAGCGACGGTGGTCAAAAACAAATTGCCGAGACGCGAGCAACAAATGCAAAGAGCGTGCCGAACCTGAAGGCGGATCCGGATCGATGGCCGACACGCGTGGAATGCCGCGAAAAATGAGCCTTCAATCCTAATCGGCCGCCACCGCAATCGGGCCGCGGGCTGCGGCGTGGCAGAACTTCGGGACTGTGCGGACTGGAGCGGCTGTCAGCGTGGCAGTTTGATGAAACCGTTTAGGCGACTCCGTCCCACCGGTTGTGACCCAGCGGTGATTTCCTATACTGCGATCGCCGCGGACTTGACGCGGATTTGAATGGAGTCGCCATGCGTTTCACACTGCTTGATCGTGTCACGGCCATCGAGCCCGGCAAGAGCATCACGGCCATCAAGACGCTCTCCCTCTCGGAGGAGTATCTGGCCGATCATTTTCCCTGCTTCCCGGTGATGCCCGGCGTGCTGATGCTCGAATCGATGACGCAGGCGGCCGCCTGGGCCATCCGCTTGGGCGAAGATTTCGCCCACAGCATCGTGGTGCTGCGGGAGGCCAGGAACGTGAAATACGGCGATTTTGTCGAGCCGGGGAAGGTGCTCACGGTCACGGCCGAGATCCAGTCGCAGGACGGGCCGTTTGTCAAAGTCAAGGCGAGCGGAACGGTCGGGGATCGCACCAGCCTCACTGCCCGACTGGTGCTGGAGCGATACAACCTGGCCGACCGGATTCCCTACGGCGACGCCGTCGATGCCCGGGTGCGGGCAGAGATGCGGAAACTCTGGTCAATTCTCCATCCGGCGTCCCGTGCGCTGGACGGCGGCCGGCGGGTTGCCTACGGCGTCCCGAGTGCCGGACAGCCCAAGGCCACGGCGGATTCCGGTCTGGTGGCCGCTCCGGTCGCGGCCGGGGTGTGACCGGAGCCCGGCGTTTGCGGCTCGTTTCGTGTCCGTGAGATGTCGTGTTTGGGAGATTTTGAGGGCCTTTCGCGGCCCACGCTGTTCCCTGCTTTGGCCCCGGAATCCAAAAAATTAGGATTCGGGTTCCCATGTCGGCGGGCCGACACTAAAACGGTGTGCAGGTGAGTGAGGTTTTTCTCCCCGTTTGGAAGGTGCCACGTCGATGCCGTCGCGCGATGAAATTTTCGAAAAGGTCAGGTCCGCACTCGTAGACGCACTGGGCGTTGACGAGGAGGATGTCTCCCCAAACGCGACCATGGTGGGCGATCTCGGTGCCGAGTCGATCGACTTCCTCGACATCGTCTTCCGCCTCGAGAAGGCGTTTGGCATCAAGATTTCCCGTGGGGAACTCTTTCCAGAGGACGTGCTGTCCAGCTCCGAGTATGTCGTTGACGGCAAGGTGAACGCCAAGGGCATCGCCACGCTCAAGTCGCGGATGCCGTTCGCCGATCTGGCCAAGTTCGAGCAGAATCCCAGCGTGCAAAACTTCGCGAACACCCTCACCGTCGAGGACATGGTTCGCTACGTACAGAGCAAGCTGGCTGCCTGAATCTTCTGCTGTCACGTCCTCCGGAAACACGGCCTCGCTGCCGGCCTCCCCTCCTATGCGCTGGTTTTGGATCGACAGATTTGACGAGTTCGTGCGGGGCCGCCACGCCACTGCGGTGAAGAATGTGTCTCTTGCAGAAGAGCACATGCATGACCACTTCCCTGGGGCGGCGCTGATGCCGAATTCGCTGATCGTGGAGGGGATGGCGCAGACCGCGGGCCTGCTCGTGGCCGATGCGATCGAATTCAACCGTCGCGTCGTGCTGGCGAAGGTGGCCCAGGCCGAGTTTCAGTTCGACGCCGTGCCGGGCGATTCGATCCGGTTTCGCGCCGAAATTCTCGACCTCAAGCCCGCCGGGTCGCTGACGAAGGTGACCAGCACGGTGGGCGACAAGGTGCAGGGACAGGCGGAGCTGTTTTTCGCCCACCTCGAGCCGGGCGAAGGAGTGCCGAAGCTGTTCGAGCCCCAAGAACTGCTGCGGTGGCTCGACCAGATGCACATTTATGATGTCGGTCGCGACGAGGCGGGCAAGCCTCTCGTGCGGCCCGAATGGTGATCCCGACAGACTCCAGTGGTGAGCGGAGGGTGGCGATGGTGTCCGGTAGGCGCAGGGTGGTGATCACGGGCATTGGCTGCGTCACGCCGCTTGGCCTGGGCGTGGAGCCGCTCTGGAAAAACCTGATGGTGGGAGCGTCGGGAGTGGGGCTTACGACGGTGTTCGACGCCTCGCGATTTCCGACCAAGATTTCGGCGGAGGTCCGCAACTGGGACATCAGCGACGAAGGCCAGGACGCGGCCCGCTGGAGGTTCTGCGGGCGTCATACAAAATTCGCGGCGGGCGCAGCGCTGCAGGCAATGAAAGATGCCGGTCTGCCGCACGGTCTGCCCGCTGATCCGACGCGCCTGGGTGTCTACCTCGGCAGCGGTGAGGGTCAGCAGGACTTCGACTCCTTCACCCGCATGATGAATGCGGCGATCACGGGAGATGTGCTCGACGTGGCGAAGTTCACGAAGGAGGGGCTGGAGACGCTCCATCCGCTCGCGGAGGTGGAGCAGGAGCCGAACATGCCGGCCGGCCACCTCGCCGGACTGTTCGACGCGCAGGGGCCCAACCTCAACTGCCTCACGGCCTGCGCGGCTTCGAGCCAGGCGATCGGCGAGGCCACCGAGATCGTCCGCCGTGGTGAAGCCGACGTGATGCTCTCCGGCGGCACGCACAGCATGATCCATCCCTTTGGCGTGACCGGGTTCAACCTGCTCACCGCGCTTTCCACCCGCAACGACGAGCCCACCCGGGCCAGCCGGCCGTTTGACAACGACCGCGACGGCTTCGTGCTCGGCGAGGGGGCGGCCATGGTGGTGCTCGAGGAACTCGAACATGCGAAGCGGCGAGGTGCTCACATCCATGGCGAACTGATCGGCTACGGTTCGACCGCCGATGCCTACCGGATCACCGACACGCATCCGGAGGGCCGGGGAGCATCGTCGTGCATCCGGCTGGCGCTGGCGGATGCGGGGCTGGGCCTCCACGACATCGACTACATCAACGCCCACGGCACAAGCACGAGCGTGAACGATCGCGTCGAGACGCTCGCCATCAAGAATGTGTTTGGCGAGCATGCCTACAAGATTCCGGTTTCCAGCACGAAGAGCATGATGGGGCATCTGATCGCGGCCGCAGGCGCCACGGAACTGATCGTCTGCCTGCTGGCGATCCGTGACGGCATGCTGCCGCCCACGATCAACTATGAGAATCCCGATCCCGATTGCGATCTGGATTACGTGCCGAACAAGGCCCGCGCCGGCAAGTGCGATCGGGCGCTGTCCAACAGCTTCGGCTTCGGCGGGCAGAACATCTCGCTGATCGTCGGCCGCTATACCGGCTAAGCAACGGTATGGCTGCGATCCGCCGGGACGGCAGAAGGAGTGACTCCGCCGGTCCAACGGCGGAGGGGCTCGTCGCGGTGGCTTTTTCGCCATCGCGCATCATTGGAATAAAAGCCCCCGGCGGAAACCTGGGGACTCCGGGTGTGAACACCACCCAACGTGCCATGCAGATCCGGAATCGCCTAACAACCCGGTGTCCCCGGACTTCCGTCCGGGGCTTCTAGTCTTGAACGGGAGCCCGCCCGGCCGAGCACATTTCGGCAACGCCTCCCATCTTGCCGGGCTTCACGCCCGCAGAGTTTTTTCAACTGGTGCGGCCGGTACGACCGATACCGTTGGTGATCGCGGTGGAGTCCGGCAGCGGTGTGCGGCCGGCCCTTCCCGCCCCTCGGGAAACCTCGCCCATGAAACGCTTTGCCAGCTTTGTCCTGTTGATCACCGTGTTCGGCATGTCGAGCGGCTGCTCGATCATCGACCGCCTCTTCCTCGCCAACTTCGATGGTCCCTACGCCCATCAAGCCCGGCATGCGGGCGGTGGGGCATGCCAAGACGGTGCGTGCCAGGACGGCGCGTGCCAGGATGGCGCCTGCCAGGACGGTGCCTGTGAAAGCGGTGCCTGCCAGGGCGGCGTCTGCCCGACGGGCGGCTATAAGGGTGGCTTGTGCCAGGGTGGGAACTGCGAAGACGGCGCATGCCACAAGCGGCACGTCGGCCGGTATGGCGGCCTGGCCAAGCATCACCTGAGCCCGGAGGAAGAGGCTGCTCTCCAAGCCTCCGATTACGGAGCGACGGGCCCCGCCGGCCCGCCCACCGGTGCCGTTGCCTATCCGTATTACACGACCCGCGGTCCCCGCGACTTCCTTGCCAAGTGCCCGCCGTCGATCGGCCCGTGAGCGTGGTCCGATTTCTCCGCGCGATGGTTTGCCGATAGGCTTTTGGGCCTGATCGGCTTTCATCGTTTTCTGCGCCCTTCACAGGAGCTTGCCGCATGGCTGCGTCCCACGATTCCTCCGCTCGCACGAGTGGACTCACGGCCTCCGGGCGGCTGTCCACGACGGGCTGGCTCGTCTGCGCTATCGCGGCGATTGGCTTCGCGTTTGACATCTACGAACTGCTGATGCTGCCGCTGGTGATCAAACCGGCGCTCGCGGCGCTGGGAGGCGCGACGGCCGCGGGCGTGCCGCTGCTTGTGCCGGGGTCGCCCGAATACACGAAGTGGGCCCGGGCGCTGTTTTTCGTGCCCGCGATCGCCGGCGGCGTCTTCGGCCTGCTGGGGGGCTACCTCACCGATCTGCTCGGACGGCGGCGGGTGCTCACGTACAGCATCCTGCTCTACGCGTTTGCGGCTCTGGCGGCGGGCTTCGCCACGTCGCTGCCGCAGCTGCTCTTCTTCCGCTGCCTCGTGTTCATCGGAGTGTGCGTGGAGTTCGTCGCCGCGGTGGCCTGGCTTGCCGAACTATTCCCTGACGCGCGGCAAAGGGAGACCGCGCTTGGCTGGACGCAGGCGTTCTCGTCGCTCGGCGGCCTGATGGTGGGCCTGGCCAATATCCTCGCGGCGAAGTTCGCGCTGGCATTGCCGGCGATCCACGGTGACCACGAGGCGTGGCGGTATACGCTCATCTCCGGCGTGATCCCAGCTCTGCCGCTGATCCTCATCCGGCCGTTCCTGCCGGAGAGCCCCGTCTGGGCGGAGAAGAAGGCGGCGGGCACGCTCAAGCGGCCCAGCATCCGTGAACTGTTCAGCCCCGCGCTCGTCCGCGCGACGGTGGTGACGACGCTGGTCTTCGCCGCCAGCTACGGCATCGCCTTTGGCGCGATCCAGCAGCTGCCCCAGATTCTCGGCGGGCCGAAGGGACACGCCGCGATTCTCGCCACGGCGAAGGAAGCGCAGGATGAAGCGATTGCTGCGGCGAAGGCGAAGGGGGAAACCGTGGCTCCCGGGCGGCTGAAGAGCATCGCCGGAAACGCCACCGACGAGGCGGTGGCCGGTGTCACGATCTATCAGGAAATCGGCGGTCTCGTGGGCCGCGTGCTGCTGGCCCTCGCGGCGCTGCGGATCGCCAGTCGGAGGCTGCTGCTGCGGATCTTCCAGCTGCCGGCACTCCTGCTCGTGCCAGCGCTCTTCTGGTGGATCTCGACGCAGCTGCCAAACGCTGGATCGCTGCCGCTGATCAAGGCGGGCATCTTCGTGGCCGGCCTGTTCACCGTGTCGCAGTTCAGCTTCTGGGGCAACTACATCCCGCTCGTCTTTCCCACCCATCTCCGCGGCACGGGGGAGAGCTTCGCCGCCAACATCGGGGGTCGCGTGCTGGGCACGGCCGCCGCCTGGCTCACGCTCACGTTCTCCGCCGCCACGCCACCCGATCCGGTGCGGATCGCGCTGGTGGGCGCGGGGGTGGCCGGGGCCTATGCGTTGGTGGGCGCGATCCTCACGCAGTGGCTCCCCGAACCGGAGTCGGGCGTCGAGCATTGATGGCAGCGGTTTCACGAAAAACATCGCATCGTGCGATTGTTTCGTGGCGGGCCTCCGCCCGCTGGCGAGGGCGTGGCATCCTGCCACGCAGTCGATGACGCAGAGGGAGCCGGGGATCGGCGAAGGTGGAGGAGACGAGGAGGATGTCCGACTTGTTGTGCGTGCCACTCCGTCCCGGGTGAACAAGTCGGAATCTCCGAGCGACGGAAGCTTTGCCGTCCCCGGCGGCGCGTCATTCCACGATCGTGCGAGGGGAGCGGGGGGCATCGTCGGGCAGTGTGGGCACGGTCCAGATCACGTAGAGACCAACCGCGACGGCGGCCAGGGCGATGTATCGCAGCCACCAGGGCAGGCTGTTGAGCAGCAGACTGCAGCCGACGACGGCGGCCACCATCACAATGGCACGTCGCTTCATCGTCCGCCGGATGCCGTGGTAGTGCTGCCAATCATCGAGCGTGGGCCCAAACAACTTGGAGCGGTGCAGCCAGGCATGGATGCGGGGAGAGCCACGGTAAAAGCACCAGCTCGCGAGTAACAGGAAGGGGGTCGTCGGAACGAGCGGGAGCACGGCCCCCACCACGGCGAGCCCGACGCAGAGCCAGCCCCCGGCGACATAGAGAAAGCTCCGGAACGGATCGGTGGTAGGGCGGAAGTCCATGCGTGCTGCGTCCGGCAGGCGGGGCGATCGTGCTGCGGGGATTCTATCACGTCTGTTTTTTCCGTATGATCTCGCCCGTCTGTTCTGGGGCCGACCTTCGGCTTCCAGCAGTCCAGACCTTCCCGCCCACCATCGGAGACGCTCCCATGCCGCTCGTTCCCATGCGCATCCTGCTCGATCACGCCGCCGAGAACGGGTACGGCATTGCCGCCTTCAACGTCAACGACATGGAGCAGATCCAGGCGATCATGGAGGCGGCCAAGGAGACGGAGTCGCCGGTGATCGTGCAGGCGTCCCGCGGCGCCCGCAGCTTCAGCCAGGACAATTACCTCCGCCATCTGATGCTCGCCGCCGCCGAGCTCTATCCGTGGATCCCCATCGCCATGCATCAGGATCACGGCAACTCGACCGCCACGTGCATCAGCGCGATCGACAACGGCTTTACGAGCGTGATGATGGACGGCTCGCTCAAAGAGGACGGTAAGACGCCGGCCGATTACGACTACAACGTCAAGGTGACGCAGGAGGTCGTGAAGATGGCCCACGCGCGGGGTGTGTCGGTGGAGGGTGAACTCGGCTGTCTCGGTTCGCTGGAGAGCGGCCACGGCGAGGCAGAAGACGGCCATGGTGCCGAGGGACAGCTCTCACACGATCAGCTGCTCACCGATCCCGCGGAGGCTGCATCGTTCGTGGCCGACACCGGCGTGGACGCGCTGGCCGTCGCCATCGGCACCAGCCACGGCGCCTACAAGTTCACGCGCAAGCCCGACGGCGAGGTGCTGGCCATGAAGCAGATCGAGGAGATTCACCGGCGGCTTCCCAACTGCCACCTCGTGATGCACGGCTCGTCGAGCGTGCCACAGGAGTTACAGGACATCATCAACAAGTTTGGCGGCAAGATGCCCCAGACGTGGGGCGTGCCGGTGGAGGAGATCCAGCGGGGCATCAAGCACGGCGTGCGGAAGATCAACGTCGATACCGACTGCCGCATGGCGATCACCGGCGCCGTCCGCAAGGTGCTCTGGGAGAGCCCCGAGAAGTTCGATCCCCGCGACTATCTCAAGCCGGCCCGCGAGGCGATGAAGAAGGTCTGCGCGGAGCGGATGGTGCAGTTTGGCCAGGCCGGCAACGCCCGCAAGGTGCCGGTGGTCACGCTCGACGAGATGGCGAAGCGCTACGCGAAAGCGTGATAAGCCGGCGGGAAAACATGCGTTGCGGCGTTTGCCCAGTCGGCCTATAGTCCCGCCCCCGCGCGGCGGTTCCGCGCGCGCATGCCCTCGGCTGGACTCCACCATGACTGCGCCCCTGACACTCCCGCTTGATGAACGAAGCTCCCAGTTAGCGCCCTCCGACGCCGACGTGCTCGACCACGGCCGCGAGATTCTCCGCGCCGAGGGGAACGCCGTCCTGCGGATGGCCGGCGCACTCGATGGAGCGTTCTGCCGCGCTGTGCGGATGATCGCGGGCTGCAGCGGCAAGGTTGTCGTCACGGGGATAGGGAAGGCGGGCCTCGTCGCCCAGAAGATCTCGGCCACGCTCGCCTCCACAGGCACGCCCAGCCACTTCCTCCATCCGGCCGAGGCGATGCATGGCGACCTCGGAGTGCTGCGCCGCGACGACATCGTGCTCGGACTGTCGCAGTCGGGCGAGACGGAGGAGATCACGCGGCTCCTGCCGCACCTTGCAGCCGCGGGAGTAAAAATCATCGCGCTCACCGGCAGGGCCGACAGCACGCTCGGACGTGCGGCGGCGGTCGTGGTGGCTACGGGTCCTGTCCGCGAGGCATGCGTGCTCGGCCTGGCCCCCAGCACGAGCACGTCGATCCTGCTGGCGCTCGGCGACAGCCTGGCGCTGGTCACGAGCAGCCTGCGGCGATTTACCCATGAGGACTTCGCAGCCCGGCATCCCGGGGGCAGCCTGGGGAGACAATTGATGCGGGTTGACGACGCGATGCGGCCGCTGGCGCAGTGCCGGACGGCCCGGCCGGATGAGACCGTACGAAGCGTGTTCTCGCAGCCTTTGCCCTCGCGGCGGACCGGCGCCGTGATGATCATCGACGATGCCGGCATGCTGGCGGGCATCTTCACAGACAGCGATCTTGCCAGACTCTTCGAACACCGCAACGACGCCGCTATCGATGGACCGATCCATGGCGTGATGACGAGTCGGCCTACGACGGTGACGGCGGGCCTGCGGCTCCGCGACGCCGTGGCGGTGCTCGAGTCGCGGCGGCTGAGCGAACTGCCGGTGGTTGATGCCGACGGCCGTCCCCTCGGCCTGCTCGACATCGTCGATCTCGTCGGCCTCGTGCCCTCCGAACCGGCCGCCGCGATCGGTGGCGACACCGTGCCGTTGACCGGTTCTGCGGCCGCGTGAGACCAGGCAGTTTCCGCGGGCGGACGTTTGAACACCACCTGTCACCAAACAATCCCATGACATCAGCCACCGATCTCGACCGACGTCTTGCCGGAGTGCAGCTCCTGTTGCTCGACTGCGACGGCGTGCTGACCGATGGCGGCGTCACCTGGAGCGACGATGGTGTGGAACTGAAGACGTTCCACATCCGCGACGGCCTGGGGATTCGTGGCTGGCAGCGTGCCGGCGGGCGAACAGGCATCATCACGGGTCGTTCGAGCCGCATCGTGGAGCGGCGGGCCGCCGAACTCGGCATCGAGTTTGTACGGCAGGGAGTCGCAGACAAACTCACCGCGGCCGGAGCGATCATCGAAGAATGTGGGCTGTCTTGGGAGCAGACGGCGTTCATGGGCGACGATCTGCCCGATCTCCCGGTGGTCGCCCGGTGCGGAGTGGGGGCGGCGGTCGCCGACGCCTGTGAAGAATTGCGGGCCGCTGCCGCGGTCGTCACCAGCCTGGCGGGCGGTCGGGGTGCGGTCCGCGAACTGATCGAGCGGATGCTCCGGGCCCGTGGCGGTTGGGAGAGCATCGTCAGCGGATACACCGCGGCGGGCGGGGGCATCGACGAAAGCATGAACCTTGGGAGGGCCTAGCGGCGTCTTTCGCCGGCGGACCACTTCATGGAACATCGCCTCGGACGCACAGTGCGGGTGTTTCTCATCGTCCTCGCGGCAGCCGGCTTCCACCGGCTCACCGTGGTGCCGTTGGTGGAGCCGCGCGTGCACGACGAGCAACAGGCGCTCGAGCTGTCGCCGGAACAGGCCGCTGCGATCCGAGCCCGGGCCGACCGCCGACTGGCGGCACTGGGCGACATCTTTCCAGCAGGTTCGTGGGAACGCGAGGATCCCATCATGCTCGAGAGCCGGCAGATGCGGCTCCTCTTCAAGCAGTATCAGGCATTGCCCGACGGCCGGGTGAACCTCGTCCCCTGCACGCTGGTTGTGCTGCCTGATCGCAACCGTGTGGCGGGCAATGGCAATGAAGGGCGAACGCTTGTGCTGCGGGTGCCGCAGGGGGCCGTGCTCGAGTTCGACGAGCCGCTCGACCTGCGGCAGGGGCGGCTTGCGCGGCTCATCGGCGGCAGCCTCCGCGGCCAAGTGACGATCCGCGGCACACCGTCGGCCCCCGGCGCCGATGACGACATCGAGATCGTCACTCGCGACGTGGAACTCGAGGAGTTCGAGGTCCGCACCGCCGAGATGGTGCAGTTTCGATATGGACGTTCGACCGGCAGCGGCCGGGCACTCTTGGCGAGGCTGCTGCCGCGGGCTGGCGGGTCGGATCAGGCATCGGATCAGGGACCGAGCATCGGCGGTATCGACTCGATCCGGCTCGACCGTGACGTGCGGATGCGACTGGAGGGCATGCAGGGCGGGCTTCTGCCCGGCCAAAAGCCGCCAACTGCCGGGGCCGAGCCTGGTTCGGCTCCCGACGCTGCCCCCGTGCTCGTCAGTTGTCGCGGTGGCCTCTGTCTGAATGTGTCGGCCAACGTGATCACCTGTGAGGATCAGGTCGAGGTGGTCCGCACCGTGCCCGGAGGTTCGACCGACCAGCTTGCCTGTGAACTGCTGGCGATCGTGCTCGGCCGGCAGGAGCCTGCAGCCGGTGGCAAGTCGGAACTGAAGCCGGTCGAGATTCAGGCCAAGGGTACGCCAGTGGTGGCCCGGTCGAGTGGCGCCGGACTCGAGGCCCGCGCGGCACGGCTCGGCTACGAGATCGCGACGCGGCGGATTCTGCTCGATGGCGAGGAGCCGGTGTCGCTGGTCGCGCGGGGCACGGAGATGGAGGCCCGCTCGATCGACTACGTGCCGGGGCCGGCCTCCGCGCCGGGGTCGCTGATGGCCGTGGGTCCCGGCTGGCTGCGAACCCAGTCGGCGGGGTCGCCGCCGGTGCAGGCCCGCTGGCAGAAGTGGCTGCGGATGCGCCCCGACGGAGAAGGGCATGTGGCGTCGATCGCCGGCGATGCGGAGGTGGCAGTGGAGACGCAGGGCCGGCTCAGCGGTTCCGAAATGCACCTCTGGCTGGAACGTGCCAAGCCGACCGGATCGGGCGTGGCGACGCCGACAGCGGCGGTGGCGGATGCGAGCGGCGCGGGCCCGGATCTTTCGGGAGTGCGGCCGACGCGCATGCTGGCCCGCGGCATGGTGGAAGTGGAGGCGGAGCAGTTGGCCGCGCGAACCGACCGCATGGAGGTCTGGTTCCGCAATCAGGAGCAGGCACTCGCGGCGCCCGCAGGAAGTGCCCCGCCACCGCAGGCCGCCGGCGGGGCAACACGCGTTGCGGGGCCGAATCCTGCCGGCCCCATGACGCCCACGCCCCATGGGCAGAATGGGCAGAAGAGCCCACGTGCGGGGAGGCTCGTCGCGACCGCGGCGCTCGTCCGCGGCCTCGTGAGCATGGCTGGCAACAGGAGCGAACTCGAGGAAATGTCACTCGAGGGCCAGGTGCATGTCGTGGAGGAGCCGCGTGAGCAGGCCGTTGCCGGACCGCGGGATGCGACCACCGAAGCCGGACTGGAGATTCGTGGCGACCAGATGCAGCTCACGCGGCCCACGCGGTTTGACGCGCGGGCGATCGTGTCGGGCCGTCCGGCGGAGGTCCGCGGACGGGGACTCGATCTGCAGGGGCCGCTCGTGGACTTCGATCGGGGCAGGAATCGGCTCACGGTGGACGGCGCCGGCATGCTGAAGGTACCGGTGGCGGCCGGCATGGGTGGATTCGAGTCGTTTGGATTGACCGGCGGCACGACGCCAGCTCCAGCAACGCCGGCGGCTGCACCCCCTGGGTCGCTCGATGTGAACTGGCAGGGTCGCATGGACTTCGACGGGCTCACCGCCCGCTTCGTCGATCGCGTGGTGACGGTCAGCGGCGGCACGACCGTGCGGGCCGGGTCGCTCGATGTAGTATTCAACGCGCCCATCGAGTTCTCAGCTGCCCAGCCGCAGCCGGCGGTGCGGCCCGACGTGTCGCGGATCGCGTGCGGCAGCGGCGTGCGGATCGAGAGCGAGTCGGCCGCACAGGATGGCGGCAAGTCGGTCGAGCAGCTCTTCGTGCGGGACCTCGTCATTGATCGCACCACGGGGAACGTCACAGGCACCGGCCCCGGACGGCTGGCAAGCACCCGGTTTGGGCAGCCACCGGGCATGTCGCTGCCGACCGGTCCGCAGACGCCCGGTGCCGTTCCGCCTCCGGCGGCCGCCCCGGCAACAGCGCAGCCTGACGAACTCACCTACCTGGGCGTCGATTTCCAGCGGGGCATGCGGGGCAACATCAACCGTCGCGTGATGGAGTTCCATCAGCGGGTCGAGGCGATCTGGGGGCCGGTCGCGAAGTGGGGCGACACGCTCGACCCGCACGCTGCCTCAGGCCTGCCGCCGCGGGTCGTGACGATCTCCAGTGACGTGCTGGGAGTGGGCCAGGCACCGCCGGCACCGGGGCAGAAACGGAGTTCGATCGAAATGGCCGCAGGTGGCAACGTGCTCGTGGAAGGGGAATCGTTCACCGCGCGGAGCGCCCGGCTCACCTGGAGTGAGGCGAAGGACCTACTCGTCTTCGAGGGTGACGGCCGCAGTGACGCGCAGCTCTACCGACAGGCGAAGGTGGGCGCGGCGACGTCGAGCGCCTCGGCTGGAAAAATTCTTTACTGGCGGGCGATCAACCGTGTGGACGTTGACGACGCCCGCTACCTCGACTTCGATCAGCTCAATGCCGGGGCGGGCGGCATCGGCGGAGGCCTCCGCACCCCGGGCTTCGGCTCGGCTCCGGCCACCAAACCTGTCAGCCGACCGTTGCCGGGGACGTAGCGCCGGCGAAAGCTCTTTCACATGCACGCGAAGTTCGCCCGTCTCCTGCCTTCCGTCACGCTAGCCGGCGGGATTCCTGGCTCAGAGCGTCCACGATAAACCGGATCATGTCGGGGGCCAGGTTGGCGGCCAAGCCGGCGGCGGAGAGCCCCCGCGATTCAAGCATCGCGGTGTGCGGGATGCCAAGCGCTCGAAGTTTGCTCTGCAGGCGGGAGGCGCCGTCGTGCCAATGGGCGTCGGCCGGATCGCTGGCAAACCACTGGTGCCGCGGCCAGTTGAGCGGATGGACGTGGAGGATCGCCGTGTCCTGCCTTGCCCGTTCCACGTCGCCGTAGGTCTCCCAGAGCGTGTCGTAGTATTCACCGTCATCCCGTTCGTCGCACTCCCGCATCGCCAGATGAAAATCGATCGCGGGGGCGATGGCGGCCGCGACTGGAAAAACCGTCGGATGCCGGTATGAGATCCGCAACGCCCCTTGGCCTCCCATTCCCTCGCCGATCAGGGCGATGCCGGGCGGCCTCACACCAAACCGCTGTTCGATCTCGGCCCGTATCGGCTCCAGAACGAATCGCTCCGGCGTGATCCTCCTATCGAAGACTGGCATGATCCGGTCGAGCCACCACGAGCGGCCGGTCCGCGGCGCGATCACGGGCAGGCCGGCCGCCTCGAGCGCGTCGCGGAGTCCAGCCGATTCCTGGAGCCACGACTCGTGCACCCCGTGGAGATAGATCGCTGCCCGGCCGGGCTCGGCCCCGGGAGGCTCGAAAAGCTCGCAGGCATGGTCCGCGACGGTGATCAGCGACCAGTGTGGCCGCGGGGCGGGCGGACGCGGCGGTTGAGCAGGGGGGGCTGGCATGGGGAAACCGGCACTCGTCAGCACGCCATGGCGTGACGCGAGAGAGGAAAACGTGGATAATCCGATGCCACTCTACCCTCTCCACCGTTCCAACGTCGCGTATGCAGACCCTGCTCACCGCCGAACAACTTGCCGAGGGGATCGACCGCCTGGCCCGCGACGTGCGGCAGGCCTGTGGCGACGGCCCGCTCACGGTCGTGGGCGTGCTCACCGGCAGCGTCGTGGTCGTGTCGGACCTGATTCGCAGGCTCGACGGCCCGGTGAGGCTCTCGATGGTCTGGGCCAGCAGCTATCGCGGCACGGCGACGCGGGCGGGCCGGCTCGACCTGCGGCTCGATCTCCTGCCCGATCTCACAGGGCAGCATGTGCTGCTCGTGGACGACATCTTCGACAGTGGCCGGACATTGGACGCGATTCTCACCGACCTGCGGGGCAGGGGGGCGGCGAGCGTGCGGTCGCTCGTGCTCCTGAGGAAGCAGGGCCGCGCGGAGGTGTCGATCCAGCCCGACTTCGTCGGCTTCGACATCCCGGACCTGTTCGTGGTCGGATACGGACTCGATTACAATGGCGCCTGGCGGCACCTGCCACATGTCGCCACACTGGAACCCGACGATCTGCCCCCGGGCGGTACCGAGTCTGTAGGAGTCGCGCCGCCCGGTTGATTCGGTACGGCTCCTGCCCTGCGGTCGCTCGTTCGGCGCCGGAGCAGGCGGTATGGGTCTCTTCCCGTAGCCAGCATCCTCGTTGCCCATGAGTTGGCCGTCGATCTCTGGGAGTGTCTGGTTGACGGCGAGTGTGCGTTCGACACCGCCGACCTTCGGTGTTGCCGCAAGGGAGCCTGTTGTTTAGAGTTGCGACGTTGGGCGACGCGACGCTTCCGGGTCGACAGCCCGATCAGCGGCGGCAGCGCCGCTCGTGTCGATAAGGCGGAACCATGGCCACGTTTTCACGATCGCCGTCCCGAGTCGCCCGACAGTTCGTCGTGGTGGCCACCCGCTTGATGGTGGCGGCAATCTTGCTGCAGCCTGCTGCCATGGTCGTCAGGGCGGTCGTTCCGGCGGAGTCGGTGGAGGCCCAGGAGTCGCAGCCCGTGGGCGAGTCGGAGGAGTCGGAGTCCTCGGCGACTCCCGCCCCGCATACGCCGCGATTCGTCCGCAAGACGACCGGTCGGCGGTCTGCGTCGCCGGGCATCCGTACCGCCAAGTCCGCGGCAGCCGGGCGGTCGCCGCCAGGCGGCCGCCACACCGGGCACCGACTGCCCAACGGGCTCCCTGCACCGCTGAGGTGCTGAGAGGCGGGGCGGCCGCCGCGCCGTCGCGCGGCAGTTGTCGGCAATTGTCGGCGGAAAGCCGTGCGCCGCGGTGGCGAGTGCGGCAGGGCGGATGGTCTCGCCCCCTCCGGCGGAATCCTCGCACTACCCAGGAAGAAACTCCATGAATACCTCAAGCGTTATACCCCCCCCAGCCATCGATTCATCCGTTTCCGATCTTCCTCCCCGCTCTCCGTTCGCTCGCGAACGCGCCGCGGCGGACCTGCTGGCGGGGCTGGTCGTGTTCCTGGTGGCGCTGCCGTTGTGCCTCGGCATCGCGCTGGCGTCCAACGCCCCGCTCATCGCCGGCGTGGTCGCCGGGATCGTCGCCGGCGTGGTCGTGGGGTGGCTCAGCGGAGCGCAGGTCACCGTCTCGGGACCTGCAGCCGGGCTGACCGCGGTCGTCGTGGCGGAGATCGCCGCGCTCGGTTCATTCGAAACACTCCTGGTGGCGGTCGTGATCGCCGGCATGATGCAGGTGGCGCTCGGGTTGTTGCAGGCCGGTTTCATCAAGTTCTTTGTGCCCACGAGCGTGGTTCGCGGCCTGCTTTCCGCGATCGGCGTGATCCTCATCCTGAAGCAGATTCCGCACCTCATCGGCCGCGACACCGACCCCGAGGGGGAGATGTCGTTCTTCCAGCCAGACCGCTTCAACACGTTCTCTGAACTCTGGGAGTCGGTGCTCCAGTTACATCCTGGGGCCGCATTGGTGGGGATCGCGTCGCTCGCGCTGCTGCTGCTCTGGAACCGGAGCACACTGCTGCGGGCCGCCGTCGTGCCGGCACCGCTGGCGGTGGTGGTCCTGGGCGTGCTGGCCGCGTTCGGTCTCGAGGCTCTTGGCGGCGGCTGGGTGATCGAGGCCTCCCATCGCGTGCAGGTGCCGGTGGCCGATTCGCTCCGGGGGTTTCTCGCATTCCTCCACACCCCCGACTTCACCCAGCTCGGGAATCCGGCCGTGTACGCCGCTGCCCTGGCGATCGCCGCGGTGGCATCGCTGCAGGCGCTGTTGACCTCTGAGGCGGTGGACCGGCTCGATCGGGATCGGCGCACCACGCCCGCCAATCGGGAACTGATCGCCCAGGGCATCGGCAACTGCGTGTCGGGCCTGCTCGGCGGTCTACCGATCACCTGCGAGATCGTGCGGTCGAGCGTCAACATCGATGCCGGTGGCCGCACGAAACGGGCCACCATTGTGCATGGCGTCCTGCTGGCGGCGGCGATCGTCGTTTTCCCGCGGGTGATTAACCTTCTGCCGCTTTCCTGCCTCGCCGCGATCCTCATCGCCACGGGGCTCAAGCTCGCCAGTCCGAGCGTGTTCGCCGCGATGTGGTCGTCGGGGCCCTATCAGTTCATCCCCTACCTCGTGACGGTCTGCGGAATCGTGCTCACCGATCCGCTTCAGGGGATCGTGATCGGCCTGCTCACCAGCGTGACGTTCATCCTCTGGAGCAACCTGCGTCGGCCGATGCGGCTGGTGGTCGAGCACCATCTGGCGGGCGACGTGACACGGATCGAATTGGCCAATCAGGTGAGCTTTCTCAACCGGGCGGCCCTGCGGCGCACGCTCGACGCCCTGCCCAGGGGCCGGCACGTGCTCATCGACGCCCAGTCGTCGGTCTTCATCGATCCGGACATCCTGGAGATGGTGCGTGAGTTTCGCGACACCGTCGGCCCCGCCCGGGGCGTGAGTGTGAGCACCCGGGGCTTTCGCCACAAATACGGCATCGAAGACCACATCCAGTACGTCGATTTCTCATCCCAGGAGCTGCAGCGGGAACTCACGCCCCTGCGGGCCCTCGAGTATCTCCGCGCCGGCAACGAGCGGTTCCGCACCGGGAAGCAGCTGAAGCGGGACCTGAGTCGCCAGGTCGTGGCCACCGCGGTGGGGCAGCACCCGGTGGCCGTGGTGCTCAGCTGCATCGATTCCCGGTCGCCGGCCGAACTCCTCTTCGATCTCGGCCTCGGCGACGTGTTCAGTGTGCGGGTGGCGGGCAATATCTGCACGACCGAAGTGCTCGGCAGCATGGAGTTTGCCTGTGCCGTCGCGGGTGCGAAGCTCGTGGTGGTGCTCGGGCACACCCGCTGCGGCGCGGTGAACGCGGCCGTGAAGGCCACCTGCAATCCCGGCCTCGACGTCGCGCCCGGATGCGGGCACCTGGCGCCCATCGTGGAGGCGATCGGCCGGGCTGTCTATTCCGACACCTGCCGCCCTTTCGCCGTCGGTACCCCGGAGCAGCAGCAGGAACTGGCCGACGCGGTGGCCCGGCGGAACGTGGCCCTCACGGTGGGCCGTATCCTCGACTCCAGCTGCGTGCTGCGCGAGCTGGTAGCCTCCGGCCGCGTGGGCATCGTGGGGATGCTCTACGACGTGGTCAGTGGGGCGACGTGGGTCGTGGAAGGGACGGCGGCGGGCCTGCCGTCGGCGGCGATGGCCAGTCTGGAGCCGGCGGCGTCGGGTAACGCGATGGCGTGAGCTTCAGGCCGGACCACGGCCGCCCTCGCGGAACCGCCCAAAGCATAGCAGATTGCCCAGATTCCCGGCCGAGCCGCCTGGAGGCCGAGATGTGCCAGTCTCCGGCTCATACATGCGATCTGTTATTGACGACATAATTGTCGCGGTATATACTTCGCGGTGTGTAAGACACGCCTTCGGAATCGCCCATTGAAGGAGTCCGCCATGTTCGACAACGCTCTGCCCATCTCCGCCGGCCTGCCGGCGGTCCTGTTTCTCCTCACCGGCTTGGTGCCTACCGTCCTGGCCGACCGGCGGCCACGGTCCATGCGTGCCGCCGTGGTCGGCCTGGCCAGCGTGGCGGTCGCCGCCGCCGTCCTCTCCGCGGCGCTGCTCGCCGCCGGCGGTCCGGTTGACCGGAAGCTCTGGACCGCCCCCGGCCCGGTCCCGGTCGACCTCGGCGTGTTCGTCGACGCTCTCACGGTGGTGATGCTGCTGTTGGTCTCGTTCGTCGGGCTCGTGATCGCCCGGTTCGCCGCCCGGGCGCTCGACGGCGAGCCCAGGCAGGGCCGGTTTTTCGTCTGGCTGTCGCTCACCCTCGGTGCCGTTCTGATGCTCGTGGTGTCGCGAAACCTCGTGATGCTCACGGCCGCCTGGATGCTGACGAGCTACGGCCTGCACCATCTGCTCGAGCACTACCCAGACCGCCCCTGGGCGGTCTGGGCCGCCCGCAAGAAGTTTCTGATCAGCCGCCTCGGCGATGCCTTCCTCATCGCCGCCGTCGGGCTCACGATCTGGTGCTTCGGCTCGAGTGAATATGCCACCATCTTCGCACGTGCGGACGAGCTCCGGCGGTCCGGCGGCCCGATCGATCCGTGCCTGGCGGCGGCCGGCATCCTCTTCGTACTCGGGGCGATGACGAAGTCGGCGCAATTTCCCTTCCACAGCTGGCTGCCCGACACGATGGAGGCGCCCACGCCCGTGTCGGCCCTGATGCACGCCGGGATCATCAATGCCGGTGGCTTCCTCGTCATCCGCCTGAGCCCACTGGTGACGCTTTCGCACGTCGCGCTCGATCTGCTTGCTATCGTCGGGGCGTTCACGGCCCTGTTCGGCGGGCTCGTGATGCTGACGCAGACGAGCATCAAGCGGTCTCTCGCTTTCTCGACCATCGCGCAAATGGGCTTCATGATGCTGCAATGCGGGCTCGGCGCATTTACGGCCGCGTTGCTCCACATCGTGGCCCATTCGCTCTACAAGGCCCATGCATTCCTGTCGGCGGGCAGCGTGCTCGACGCGGCTGCTACGATGAAAGTCAAGGTGCCCGCGCCGGTCGGTATCGCGCGGCCCCTGGCCACGCTGCCGATCGCGGCGGGCATCGCCGGCGCGGCAACCCTCGGCTCGCTGGCGGCTTTCGGTATCGACCCCATCTCCAAGCCGGGCGGGATCGTGCTGGCTGCGGTCATGAGTATCGCCCTGACGACGCTCGTCTGGCAGGCGCTGCTGTCGGGGTCGCGGTGGGTGTCCTTGGCCGGTATGGCCGCAGCGGTCGGCGTGGGCATGGCCTACGCAGCGGCCTCCATCGGCTTCGATAAGCTGCTCGCCGCGTCCGCCGTCGCCCACTACGCCGGTCCGGCATCGATGCTCGACACGGCGGTGGCGGCGCTGGTCGTCGTCGGCTTTCTCATGGTGTTCGCCATCCAGGTGGCGGGCATTTCGCTGGCCCGGTTGCCGCTGGTGCGGAGCCTCTATGTGCATGCCGCCAATGGCCTGTATTGCGACATCCCGGCCCGTCGGCTCACGGCCCGCGTCTGGGGCCTGACCTCCCCCGTGCCCTGACGGCCCGCCGCTGCTTCCGTGTCTTCCTCCGCGCTCTGCGTCTGCAACGACCCCTTCCTTAAAGGAGCACTCCCCATGGCCAGCGCTTTGATGACCACCGCCCCCGCGGCCGGCACCCGTCCGGCCCCGCTGCCCGCGCACGTCGACCTGGTGACGGCGGCGATCGCCGACATCCGCACGCTTGTCCCGCCGGTCTGGCCGCTGCAGGACTACGTCGCCGTGAATCCCTTTCAGGGACTGGCGCACCTGCGGTTTCTCGAGGCGCGGAGCCTGCTCCGCGACGTCCGCGACTGTGAGACGCTCCCACCCGCGGAGCGGTACATCGAGCTCTTCGTGCAGGGTGACATCACGTCCGCCGACGTCGAGAAGGCGTTGCGGCAGTGCCGCGTGGAGTATCCCGAGCACTACGAGGGACTGTCTCCGCACGACTGCAACGAGGCGCTCCACAGCGTTGCCACGCCGCCGCACGCGGGGGAGCGGCGCTATCACACCGTCGCGGAGGCCGTCGACAGCCAACTGGGTAGCAGCTGGACGAGCCACATTGTCACCGACATCTCCCGGCACTGCGCCGCGCACTATGATCGCGGCCAGGCGCTTTGGCCGAGCCCTTGGAAGCACCTGCCGCTCTACGAGGCTTGGCGTGAGACCGCCCGGATGAGCCGGCGGATGGACCTGCTGGGTATCCGCGGCTTCCGGTCCTTCGTCGACGGCCTGCCGGTCAACGCAGAGGAGGCAGTGGCGGCGCTGCTCGTGCAACTGGCGATCCCCCAGGAGCACTGGCGGAAGTTCATGCTCTGCGAACTGTTCTCCGTGGCCGGGTGGGCCGCCTTCCTGCGATACCGGCTGTGGCTGGCTGAGTCGGCCGACGGTGGCACGCTCGACGAGCATCTGGTGGGCCTGCTGGCGATGCGGCTTGCCTACGACGTGGCCCTCGCACAGACCTGTCCCGACGCAGTCGTTCGATCCGATGCGCTCCACCCCGCCGGGGCGACCGCGGCCGATCCGGCGCCGTCGCGGGGCGTCCTCGCGCGGTATCTCTTCCAGGTGGCGGCCGAAGTGGCGTACCGGCGCCGGACGTGTCAGGCGATCGATGAGGGGCCCACGCCGGGGCGACCGCGGCCGGGGGCGGCGCGGAAGACGCTCCAGATGGTGTTCTGCATCGACGTGCGATCGGAGGTGTTTCGGCGCCATCTCGAGGCGGCCAGCCCGGACGTGGAGACGTTCGGCTTCGCCGGCTTCTTCGGCATGGCGCTTGAGTTCGTCCCGCTCGGCGATGCCTATGGTAAGGACCAGTGCCCGGTGCTCCTCAAGCCCGGGTTCCGGGCGCACGAACGGCTCGAGGCGGGCGACCCGGGCCTCGAGCCGCGGGCGGTGGCGAACCGGCGGACGATCCGGCTCGGCCGCAAGTCGTGGAAGGCGTTTCAGGCGTCTGCCACGTCGTGCTTTTCGTTCGTCGAATCGCTGGGCCTGGTCTATCTGCCGAAGCTCATCGGCGACGCCTGGGGATGGACGCGGCCAGTGGTGTCGGCGGATACCGACGGAATCCGCTCGATCCCCCACGGCGCCGTCCTGCCTGCTCTGGATGCCGACGGGCCCGACGCGGTCGCCTTCGATCGCCGCGTCGATCTAGCGGCAGGCATGCTCAGGAACCTCGGCCTACTCGACGGGTTCGCGCGGATCGTGGCGATCTGCGGGCATGCTTCGGAGGTGGTCAACAATCCGTATCGTGCCGGGCTCGACTGCGGTGCGTGCGGCGGCCACTCCGGCGAGCCGAATGCCCGCGTGGCGGCGGCGCTGCTGAACGACCCGGCTGTCCGGGCGGCGTTGGCGGGCCGTGGCATTGCGATTCCGGCCGACACCTGGTTCGTCGCGGCGGTGCACGTCACCACGACCGACGAGATCCGTTTCCCCGACGGCGGGCAGCCGCCGGCCGGGCATGCGGCGGCGTTTGCGGAGGTCCGGGAGTGGCTCGCCCGGGCTACCGACGGAACCAGGCGGGAGCGGTCGCCCCGGCTCGTGGGCGGTCTTGATGCGACGGCCGCAACCGCGGCGATCCGAGCGGATGTCCTGCGCCGCAGCCGCGACTGGTCGGAGGTGCGGCCCGAGTGGGGGCTGGCCAACAACGCCGCGTTTGTGATCGCGCCGCGGGCGCGGACGGCGGGCCTGCCGTTGGACGGCCGCACGTTCCTCCACAGCTACGACCATGCCCAGGATCCCGACCTCAAGGTGCTGGAGCTGATCCTCACGGCACCGATGGTAGTCACGAGCTGGATCAATCTGCAGTACTACGCGTCGGCGGTCGACAATCGCTCGTTCGGCAGCGGCAACAAGCTCATCCACAACGTCACCGGCCAGTTGGGCGTGCTGCTCGGCAACGGCGGCGACCTGATGACCGGCCTGCCGTGGCAGTCGGTGTCGGACGGTGTCGAATTGCGGCACGAGCCGCTGCGACTGTTGGTGCTGGTGGAGGCGCCACGAACGTCGGTGCAGACGATCCTCGATCGGCACCCCGCGGTGCGTGATCTCGTGAGCAACGGCTGGGTCACGCTCGTCGCCCGGGAGGACGGGGCGTTTCACCGCTGGACGCAGGGTGGCGTCTGGCAGGGAGAGCGTCCATGGGCGCCGGTCGACTGACGCCGACTGATGTTCGCTGCCCCGCCTTGGGAATCCTGATCGAGTCGATGTGAAGGTCTCCTGCCCGACGGGCAACGAGACGAGAGACGAATACATGACCCAGCGGTCACACACAGTTCGCTCGGTCATTCTCTTCCTCAACCCTCATATCGCCTGATTCATGAAATCCCAAAACTTCAGTACGAAAACGCCACCGAGCGCCGCCTTGCAGGCGGTGCCCGGTGGCGTTGTGCGAGAACTCAGTAGCGGAGGACGTACTGGCACATCGCGTAGTTGTTGAACAGCATGATCGGCTGCGATACCTGAAATTCGTACCCGATGCCCACCTGCTGCCACGACGAAAGGTCGTACCAGAAGCCCACGGCGTTGGTGACGTAGCTCAGCCCCATCACCCCACCTGCACCGAGGTTGAGAAGACCACCACCCTCAATCCCGAGCGACGGCAGAAAGGTTCCGTCCTGGTTGTAGTAAAACCAGTTGACCTCGTAGAAGGGAGTAAATTTTCCAAAGCGCTTGTCGATGTGTGCTGACGTCAGAAAGTAGCCGGAGTCTTGTGAATTCATCGCCATGTTTTGGCCCGCTTGGACGATCGCATGGGCGTTTTCGGCGAACTCCTTGCCGACGACAGCGTAGGCGGCCAGCAGGCCACTGCCCTGATTCTGGAAAATGTTGGCATAGCCCGTCGGAGCCTCATATTGGACGACCGCCGAAGCAATTGTCTGTGTTTCCGGATCGCGATAGAAGGCATACTTTCCACCCACAGCGAGGTTGGCAAGGCCGGTCTGGCTCGCGCCGATTCCAGGACTCAGCCGGACGATGCCGTCTTTGGCGGCAAACACTTCAAATCGCTCCGTGACCGCAGCCCGTAACTGCAGGGCGTATACCTGGGCTGATGTGTCGCCGAGCGGCATGGCAGGATCAGACCAGGCAGCGAGGAAAATACCGCGGGCCTCGGTCATCGCTCGTGGGTCCTTGAATTGAATCGGATTGGAAAACGGTTGAACAAACCCGTCGAAGGCGTGGTCGCTCTCGAAGAGTCGCCGACCGGTACGGCTTGCGACGGTCTTGTAGTCTGTGAACGGCTGGTCTTCGAGGTCGGC
Source organism: Candidatus Kuenenia stuttgartensis (assembly GCA_945877135.1). Taxonomy (GTDB): domain Bacteria; phylum Planctomycetota; class Planctomycetia; order Pirellulales; family UBA1268; genus CAMCQY01. The sequence continues at coordinate 1,189 of CAMCQY010000042.1, read as the reverse complement.
CGGCATCGTCGGTGTTTCCTCCGCCTTGCCAGACATGGCGAGGATCCCGTCTGGTCCGGCTGCCTCGTCGACAACACTGAGTTCGGAGGCTGTCGCCATCGAACTCCCGATCACGCACACAACAACAAACATGGACACCCGCATAACGCCCCCTTTGTGGTAAACATGCGCTATGCATGTCGTGTTATGGTATTCGTCTCTTGGGGGTCGCGATACGCGAGGCGTCGTGCGCCCGGCCTACAATTTGCCTGACCCGCAGGGGCGGCGGATGGACGGGGTGGCCGTTGTCGGCTGAGAGGAGTCGGTGCGGGAGCGGGTGTACGCAATCTCGGTCGAGAAACGCCTTCAGAATCCCGCTATGGTGGCGATCTCGTGGGCTGCCCGTCGGACGTTGGCGCGGGACGAACGCAGAGGGGAGATTTAGACGGTTTCCGGCAGCAGGCGGCCCTCGACGAGTACTCTGACCTGCTCGCTGCTGGCCAATTCGAGAGTCTTGGGTCCGATCGCCTCGCAGGCCACGAAGGGCATCGCTGGCAGGCCGGCCTTGCGAAGGTGACCAGCCCGCCGGGCCGCCCGTACGACGTCTTCACGATCGGCCGTGCACGACACCTCTCCGACGAGGTGCATCGGCGTGCCGTCAACAACGGCCGTTGCGACAAGGTCAGCGCGAAGGAGATCGTCGATCTCCTCTTCTGCGAGCCGGCCTTCGACCGTGTCGAGCAGCTGGTCGGCCGAGATGACGCGGCACCGTCGCATATGCCGACCGAGGTATGCCGGGAGGTGGGTGCGAAGAAACAGTTCGAAGGATCTGCCGTCATTCTTGTCCAGGCGGATCAGCATCTGCTGCTGGAGGGCGGCCAGCTCCGAGACCGCCCGTGACATTTCGCCAAACTGGATGTCGGTGTGCTTCTGGGCATCCGACATTTCGCCCATTCGACGCTCGGTCTGCTTCTGCGCTTCGGAGAATTCACCCATACGCAGTTCGGTCTGCTTCTGCGCTTCGGACAGTTCGCCCATGCGCAGTTCGGTCTGCCTCTGCGCTTCTGAGAGTTCGCCGATGCGAAGCTGGGTTTGCTTCTGCGCTTCGGAGAATTCACCCATACGCAGTTCGGTCTGCTTCTGCGCTTCTGAGAGTTCGCCGATGCGAAGCTGGGTTTGCTTCTGCGCTTCGGAGAATTCACCCATACGC
>CAMCQY010000041.1 GCA_945877135.1 Candidatus Kuenenia stuttgartensis | reverse complement strand
ACGGCCATCACACCACCCGAACGACTGCGACGCATGGATGACACGCTGGGGCTTCTGGAGGAAGCCTTGCAACTGGCCCGCGAGGTCGGCCACCATGTCCGCGAGGAGCCGCTGGGCGATCTGCCCGGCGGGCCCTGCGTGGTCGGCGGTCGGCGGACGATCCTGCTGAATCTCCAAAGCCCAGCCGCCGATCGACTCACGTTGCTCCTGACGGTGCTGGCCCGCGATCCGGCGGTGGCCAGCCAGCCCGTCAGCCGCCTGCTCGCCGGGAGGCTGCAGGCCTTTGCCGGCGGTTAGGACGCGTTGCGCGCGTTCTGAGCCGTGGCGGGCCGGCCGGAAAATGCTGGTCGTGGCATTTCGGATCCGATCCAATTATCCTCATCCAGTTGGCTGACTTGAACGATGGCGCGGACTGGGAAAGTCCTGCGTCGCCGCGCTGAGCAGCCCCGCCGCCATCGGCCGGCGTGCGCGTATGCCGGGACCCCTGAGGATTCGCACGTGTTTACGAGTCGCCCGACAGCGTCGATGGTTTGTGCCACCCTGCCGATCATTGTGGTGCAACTCGCGCTGGCTGGTGAAGCTCATGCTCACGATGCGGCTGCCGCCGCACCGGCACCGACCGCGGAGGCGTCGGGGACGGCGAGCGATCGGCTCGCGGACACGGTCAAGGATGCCGTGAAGGGCGCCGTGAAGAACGCCTTGGATGGAACCTTGAAAGAGAAGGCGACGGAGGCGGTGACCAACGCGCTGACGACTCCCGCCGACAACGGCTCGAAAGAGACGAAGATCGTACTGCGAATCTCAAAGGACTTCATCCGTCAGCACGCGCCTCCTGTCGTAGAGCACGTCGCCCCGGTCAACAAGTGCCTGTTTGGGTCGCGGGTCACGGGCACGGCATACACGAGAGGCCGGCCTGCGCTGACCATGGACACGGATCACAGCAAGCCTGTGTTCACGCTGCACTTCCAGGGAACCACGACCACGAAAACGGTGGCGTCGAAGCATCCCGTGAAGGCCTACAACACCGGCGTCGCTCAATTCGACGTGCACAGGCAGATTCGCTTCGACGGGCTCCAGTTCAGCGAGGGGCCCGAATCGATCGAGGCCACGTATTCCTCCACGCTCGACTGCGTGGCGACGCCACCCGGGCTCCGCGGCCGCATCGTGCGGAAATTCGCCATGCCGCAGATCGAGGAGATGAAGCCCAAGGCCGATGCCATCGCGCTTGCCGATACGAAGGCCACTGTGCTCGAGGCCTTTGGCAAGCACTCCGACGAGTTGGTGAGCGACCTCAACAACCGGCTGCCCTGGAAGCAGACCGTGGCCTTGCTCCTGCCGCAGGACACCCAGTGGAGCGGTCATTTTGCCACCACGAAGGACTGGATCCTCGCCAGCCCGGGGACGAAAGAGGCGGGCATTCCCCAGTTGCCCGAGGAGGATTCGAAGCTCGGGGCGCCGATCGAAGTCTGGGTCCATGGCAAAATCGGAGACGGGACCGCCGCCAAGGTGGTCGCGATCTGGAGTGCGGTGCACTTCGGGTTGGACACGTTTCGCGATGCTGCGCCGCCGGGGGCCGCGAAGCTCGAGGACATCAAGCCGGCTATCGTCGGCGACTGGTGGGTGCTCCGAGTGGGAGCCGATCTGGTCGAAGGACTGATCGACCAACTGCAGAAGGATGAGGCGGGCAGCTAGAGCCGCGGTCGCGTCAACGGTAGAGTCCGTGCGTGGCGATGTAGCATTCGACCGCGCGGGGCGTGCGGTAACGGATGCTCTGCCCGGCCGCCACGGCCGCCCGCAGGTCGCTGGCCCGAATGCCGATCGCCGGCAGCAGCACTCGCTTGCTGATCACGCGATCGAGCCGCTCGCGGCCAAGCAGGGTTTCGAGCGGTTCGCGAGTGGCCGCGTCACTGAGATCGTCAAGTGATTCCCGCTCCACCGCCAGGACTTCCGCCAGGTCGATGATGCGGTGCGGCTCTCGCCAAGTGGGCAGGCCGAGGAAGGCATCCGGGCCGAGGATGAGCAGCAGGTCGTCGTCGGGATGCCGAGCCTTCAGTCGCTGGAGCGTGTCCACCGTGTAGCTCACGCCGCCGCGTTCCAGCTCGTCGCCTAAGACCGCAAACGCATCATTGCCCCCCGTCGCCAGCGCCAGCATCTCCATCCGGTGCTGCCCCGAGGCGAGTTGACGATCCTGCTTGTGCGGCTGGATGGCGGCCGGCACGAAGAGCACGCGGTCGAGGCCCGCCTGTTCGCGGCAGCATTCGGCGGCCACCAAGTGGCCGATGTGCACCGGATCGAAACTGCCGCCAAACACACCAATTCGCACGGTTGATTCCTCATGGGCCCGCGGGCTTCCTCAGCATGCCAGCGCCGCGGTCTAATCCACGCATGTCGCACCAGCATACGAGCCAACGCAGCCTCTTCGAAAGCGGACCGCAGTGGGCCGAGGATGACGCCCGCCAGGGCATCATCGCCACGGTCGTCTTGCCCGACGGGATCGAGAAGCCGCTCGACTATCTGGTGCCCGCGGCGCTCGCCGGGGCGGTGGAGCCCGGCAAAAGGGTGATCGTGCCCTTGGGACGAGGCAATCGGGAAAGGCTCGCCTACTGCGTGGCAGTCCGCAGTGGCGAACTGCCGCAGACGCCGCTGAAGAGCGTGGTGGGTGTGGAAGACGAGTCTCCGCTGCTCTCGCGGCGGATGCTCGACCTGACGAAATGGATGGCCGATCGTTGGATGGCCCGCTGGGGCGAAGTGCTCGAGGCCGTCTTGCCGGCGGGCGTCCGGTTTCGCAGGAAGCGCCGGGCCGTTCCTCTGCTGGTGGCGACCGGCACCGAGCCAGCCCGCAAGCCGACCCCGGCGCAGGCGAAGGTGCTCGCAGCGGCCGCGACGCCTGTCACCGCCGATGCACTGACAGAGGCCACCGGCGCAAGCCGCGCCGTGATCATGCGGCTCGTGAAGGTGGGGCTGCTCTGCGAGGCTGGCAGCGCTACCCGTCCGCACGGCCGACCGCCCGCCGACGCCGTCGGCAGGCCGCCGATCAGCCACGACAGGCCCGCCGAACTGGCTCCCGCGCAGACCGCCGCCCTGGAGGCGATCCTCGAACCGCTTCGCGGCGGACGACACGAGACGGTCGTGCTCTTTGGTGTGACGGGCAGCGGCAAGACCGAGGTCTATCTGCAGGCGGTTGAGGAGACGCTTTCCTACGGGAAGCAGGCGATCGTGCTCGTGCCCGAGATCAGCCTCACTCCGCAGACCTGCGACCGATTCCGGGCTCGTTTCGGGAGCGTGGCCGTGTTGCACAGCCACTTGACGCCGGCCGAGCGGCACGCCCAGTGGCGGGAGATCGCTGCCGGGCAGGTGGGAGTGGTCGTGGGGGCTCGCAGCGCCATTTTTGCCCCCACGCCACGGCTCGGACTGATCGTGATCGACGAAGAGCACGAGACGACGTTCAAGCAGGCGACCGCGCCCCGTTACCATGCCCGCGACGTGGCAGAGTGGATCGCACGGGCCGAGGGTGTGCCGCTCGTGCTCGGCTCGGCGACACCGGCCCTCGAAACCTTTCAGCGGTGCCTCAGGGGCGAGTGGCGGATGTGCCGACTGCCGGGACGCGTAGGCGGGTCGCAACTGCCGCCGGTGCTCTCGGTCGATCTCCGCGATCCTGCCAGTCGCTCTCGCGGTGCGGTCACTCCGCGGCTGGCCGCTGGTATCCGCTGGGCGCTCGACGCCGGGGGGCAGGTGATGCTTCTGCTCAACCGTCGAGGCTTCGCTACGGCCGTGCAGTGCCGCGCCTGTGGCCACACGATGCGGTGCCCGCAGTGCGACATCGCATTCACTCTGCACCAGCCGGGCAGCCGCGGCATCTGCCACGGCTGCGGCCTCGTCACCAGGCTGCCGTCGTCGTGTCCCTCCTGCTCGGCTCCGAATCTTGTTCCCAGAGGCACCGGCACGCAGCGGCTCGAGGATCAGATCCGGGCCTCCTTTCCGGGCACCCGCGTGGCACGCATGGACACCGACACGATGCGATCGCGGGGCAGCCACGAACGCACCCTCGACGCCTTCCGCAACCGGGAGATCGACATCCTCGTCGGCACCCAGATGATCGCCAAGGGACTCGACTTCCCGGCGGTGATGCTCGTGGGTGTCGTGAACGCCGACGCCAGCCTGCACCTGGCTGACTTTCGTGCCTCCGAACGGACCTGCCAACTCGTCACGCAGGTGGGGGGCCGCAGCGGCCGTGGTCCACTTGGCGGGCGGGTGGTCGTCCAGACGAGCACCCCCGAACATCCGGCCATCCGCGCCGCGGCGGCGCACGACTACGAGGCCTTTGTGCGGAGCGAACTGCCGATCCGCGAGGCGTTGCTCTATCCGCCCTTCGGCAGCATCGTGCGGTTTGTGGTCCGCAGCATCGACGAGCAGGCCGCGGCGAACTGGGCGGGCACCATCGTGGATCGGCTGCGCAAGGAGGTGGCCGCCATGCCGCACGACAGCGACAAGATTCGCGTGCTCGGCCCCGCCCCCGCGCCGATCGCCAGGCTTCGCGACCGCTTTCGCTGGCATGCGCAGCTGCATGGCCCCGACGGAGGCCAACTCCGCGATCTCGTCCGCCGCGCCACGGCCACGCTCCAGACCCCCGACAACGTGGCCTGGATCATCGACGTCGACCCGGTCGAGATGCTGTAAGACGCATTCGCTGGATCTACCCGTATCTGTCTTCATGCGAAACACGGCATCCTGCCGTTTTCGCTTGGCGGGCCTCCGCCCGCTGGTGCTCACCCGACACTCCGGGCCTTGTGCTATTTGCGGGCCCATCCCGTCGCTTGCGCTCCGGGCTTGTATGGGATCGGCGTCGTCCGTGAGGGGCTGCCCGTGTCCCGAGAGCCGGCGTTGCTGACCAGCGTAGGCAGGATGCCGGAGCGCAGTCAGCATCGAGTGAGCGAAGGGCAGGATGCCCGAAGCGAACGTCCGGCGACGGGGCATGGGCAGCCCCGAACCGCGGCCCGAATTTTCCCGGCTTTCGTCCGGGAAACCGGCCGGGGTACGATGTCAGGTTGCCATGGCCTATCAGACGTTCAAAGACATCCTGGGCGAGACCAGCCTGGAGCGGAAATGCCGCTTCCTGTTCGGGCTCTGTCTGCTCGTGCTGATCACCGGCAGTTTCTGGTGGTATGGCAGCAGCACCGAGGAACTCGTCTACGCCTCGACGCGGAGCACTGGGCGGCATCTCGTCGATGCCATCATGCTGCAGTACCACTGGAAGACGCTCGAACCTGAGCAGCAATATGCCAGCGCCATCGAGTTTTTGAGCCGCACGCTCCAGAGCGAGCAATACCAGAGCTGGCTGCTCACGCCCGACGCGCTCCCTGAGGAGCGGGGAAAATACTCCCGGCTCGACGCCGCCGTGCTGACCTATTTTCAGGACCGGCTGCCCGACGCTGCGCCAAAGGGCGGGCCGCCGTCTCCATCGACCGAATACCGGGAGTTCCGCACGGCCGACAATGCGGAATACCACTACTACCAGCCAGTGCGGTGGCGAAGCAGTTGTGCCGGCTGCCACAAGTATCGCGGCGTGATCGGCGACGTCGCTTCCACGCCCGATGCCGAGTCAACAGGGAAGCCGCGCACGCTTCTGGCCAACAACGATCTGATGGCGGTGGTCAAAGTGGTGATGCCCGACTCCTCCACCCGCAAGGCGATCAACTGGAACCGGGCCATTCTCGCCGCTACCGCGATCATCACGGTGTTTTTGGCGATGCTCGCTGCCTATGCGATCGTGCGCTATGTGATCGTCAAGCCGCTCGAGCACCTCCGCGATGTGGCCGACGAGGTGCGCAGGGGCAACGTGCAGGCCCGTGCCGAGATTCACACGGCCGACGAGTTCGAAGAGCTCGGGGTCGCCTTCAATCGCATGCTTCGTGGCCTTGTGGACTCCCAGGAGGATCTCCGCAAAGCCAACAGCAATCTCGATGACAAGGTGGACGAGTTGGCGCAGGCCAATCTCCATCTCTACGAGATGAACCGGCTGAAGAGCGATTTCCTGGCGACCATGAGCCACGAACTCCGCACGCCTCTCAATAGCATCATCGGCTTTTCCGATGTGCTCGGCTCGATCGAATCGCTCGATGACCGGCAGAAGCGCTACGTGCAGAACATCCGCTCGTCGGGCCGCATGCTCCTTGAGATGATCAACGACATTCTCGACCTCGCCAAGATCGAGGCGGGAAAGATGGAAGTGCGGCCGGGACTCTTTCGCCTCGAGTCGCTCGTGTCGGCCCAGTGCGACATGGTCAGGCCGCTGGCCGAGCGGAAGCGGATCGATCTTGCCTTCGACATTGGTCCGGGGCTCGACGAACTCGAGCAGGATCCGGCGAAAGTGCAGCAGATTCTTGCCAACCTGCTCTCGAACGCCGTGAAATTCACACCCGAGGGGGGCCGGATCGACGTCCGGGCGAGGCTGGCGGATGAGGCGGGCAGCGGCTCCGAAATGTTCATCGATGTCATCGATACCGGCGTAGGCATCGCGGATGAGGAGCAGCAGGCGATCTTCGAGAAGTTTCGCCAGGGGCGGGTCTTCCAGACAGGCGATGACGCGATGACGCGTGAGTTTTCCGGCACGGGCCTCGGGCTCTCGATTGTCCGCGAACTCTGCCGCCTGCTCGGCGGCGACGTGGCGGTAGAGAGCCAGCTCGGCCGGGGCAGCCGGTTCACGGTGCGACTGCCGGTGCGGCTGTCGACGCGAGGGCAGGGGCTCCACGTCGAGGGTGAACCCGCCGATGGTGCCGGGGCGTTTGCCAAGGCGACTCCTGCGCGGGAAGTGGCATAGGAACGTTCACCTGAGAAGGGGTTGGCATGGCAAAGGAGCGGGGGGCGGGCGAGGTGGTTCTCTTTACCGACGGAGCCTGCAGCGGCAACCCTGGCCCGGGCGGCTGGGCCTATATCCTCCGGCATCCGCAGAGCGGCCGCGAGACGAGCGACTCGGGCGCCGAGCCGGTATCGACGAACAACCGAATGGAGCTGACCGCCGTGGTGCAAGGCCTGCAGCAATTGAAGCGGCCCACGATCGTGGAACTCGTGACGGACAGTGTCTATGTCGGCACCGGCCTGTCGGAGTGGATGCCGAAGTGGAAGCAGCAGGGCTGGCGGCGGAAGGAGAAGGGAAAGTTCGTGCCGGTGAAGAATGAGGACCTCTGGCGGGAGCTCGACAGGCTGGCTTCGTCCCACACGATCCGGTTCACACACGTGGCCGGTCACTCGGGCCACGCCGAAAATGAGCAATGCGATCGGATGGCCGTTGAGGCCTACAAGGAGCTCCAGCGCAACGGCCAAGCGTAGAGATCAGGTGTAGATATATGGATGCTTCGCCAGCCGCCGGTCAGCCGCCATCCCCGCATGCCGACCGCCCGCGGAGCCTCTCGACACCGCTGGAGCGTCTGCCCGGTGTCGGCACCGCTCGCGCGGAGAAGCTCGTCAAGCTGGAACTGGTGACGGCGTCTGACGCCCTCATGCACTTTCCACGCGAGTACCGGGATTTCAGCGGGGCGCATGCTGTCGCCGACTTCCGCGAGGGAGAGCATGCCTCGATCGCCGGCGAGGTGACGAGCGTCGCCGCCCGGACGACCGCCGGCGGCCGGCCGCTGCTGACCGTGCTGTTGGCCTGCAAGGATGGCAGCGTCCGCGGCGTCTGGTTCAACATGCCGTTCATGAACCGTCGCTTCGCCGCCGGCATGCGGGTCGTGATCGCGGGTGTGCCGAAAAAAAGCGGACTGATCTGGGAGTTCAGCCACCCTGAGGTCCGCTGGCTGTCGAGCGAGGAGCAGCCTCACGCCTCTGATTGGCTGGCCATCTATCCGCTCGCCGAGGGCGTGCCGCAGGCGGTCGTCCGGGCGGCGGTGCAGGCGGCACTCGCCCACGCCGCCGACCTCCCCGCCGAGGCCTTTCCGCCCGATGTGCTGGCGGCCAAGTCGCTGCTGCCGATAGGCGAGGCCTTTCGCGAGATCCACTGTCCGTCGAGCCAGGGCATGATCGATGCGGCCCGCCGCCGGTTCGTCTATCAGGAGCTGTTCATGCTGCAGCTGGCGCTGCGGATGCACCGCGAGCGGCAGCAGCGCGACCATGCGGCGGCGATGATCGACGTCGATGCGCGGCTCGACAGTCGCATCCGGGCCAGGTTTCCGTTCCCGTTCACGCCCGCGCAGCGGCGGGTCTGCGGAGAAATCGTCGCCGACATGCGGTGCCCGCGGCCGATGAACCGCCTGCTGCAGGGGGATGTCGGCAGCGGCAAGACGGCCGTCGCGATCTACGCAATGCTCGCTGTGGCGGCCACCGCGGTGAAGGCAGGCGAGGCAGCATCGGCAGCGGCAGCGGGAGAGCCACCAGGCAGTCAGCCCCCGGTAAAACCGCTGCGGTATCAGGCAGCCATCATGGCACCCACCGAACTGCTCGCCCGTCAGCACATGGCGACGCTCGAGCGGCTCCTCGCCGGCAGCGGCGTCGAAGTGCAACTACTCGTGGGCGGGCAGCCGGCGAAGGAGCGGAAGCGGATTCTCGCCCGCATGCAGTCAGGCGAGGTGGGAATCGTTGTCGGCACGCAGGCGCTCGTCTGTGGCGAGACGGCGAAATTCAGCAATCTGGGCCTCGTGGTGATCGACGAGCAGCACCGCTTCGGCGTGCTCCAGCGGGCCACGTTGCAAAAGGGGGCAACCGATCCGCACGTGTTGGTGATGACCGCCACGCCGATCCCGCGGACGATCGCCCACGCCGTGTATGGCGACCTCGACGTTTCGGTGCTCGATGAGCAGCCGCCGGGTCGCCAGACAGTAAGAACCTACCGGGTCGGCCCGGAGCAGCTCGACCAGTGGTGGGAATTCTGGTGCAAGAAGCTCGCGGAGGGCCGGCAGGGCTACGTCGTCGTGCCGGCGGTCGAGGAATCAAAACGCGAATTGGCGAGCATCGCGAGCACGTTCGAAGCCCTCGCCAACGGTCCGCTGGAGGCCTTTCGGCTCGGCCTGGTGCACGGCCGCCTGAAACCGAAGGAAAAGGCGGCGATCATGGATCGATTTCGGGCCGGCGAGATCGACGTGCTGGTGGCGACGAGCGTGATCGAGGTAGGAATCGACGTGCCGCAGGCGACGCTGATGACGATTCTGGATGCCGATTCATTCGGCCTCGCGCAACTCCATCAGCTCCGCGGCCGCGTCGCGCGGGGCAGCACGCAGGGCATCTGCGGCGCCGTGACCGCAGCGGCCGACGCCTCGATCCCGCGGATCGAGGCCTTCGTCGCAACGACCGACGGTTTTGCATTGGCCGAGCAGGACCTGTTGCTCCGGGGTCCGGGCGAACTGGTCGGCACCCGACAGAGCGGGGCCCCGCCGATGTACCTTGCCGACCTGCTCCGCGACTCGTCGGTGGTTGCTGAGGCCCGCCGCGACGCCCTGGAACTCTTCGCCCGCGATCCCTCCCTGTCGGCCCCGAGCTGGGGCCGTCTCCGCGAGCTCATTCTCAAGCGGTGGGGCGAACAGCTGGGCCTCGGAAAGGTGGGCTGATGCGGCCTGGGGATCGGCATGTTACGTTCTTTGGCTGCTCCGTCATCCCTCTGGAGTCCCGTCCGTGTTTTGCTTTGCCTACGGCTACAAGTGTTACCTCGCTCCGCTCGTTGCCCTGCAGATCGCCCAGCAGGTGCTGATCAACTCTGGCTTCGAGATCTTTGATCCGGTGCAGCCCGGCAAGGTCACGACCGCGGGCAATCATTACGGTGCCGGCGTGATGGTGACGGTGGTCTCGATGGACAGCGACGGCGGCTCCGCCACGGTGATCAACGCCTTTACCGCGAACCAGGCGGCGATCGATTCGGCCCGCTCGATGGCCGACACGGTGTTGTCAGCCATCCAAAATTCTTGATTCACGGTGCGTGCCTGATAACGCTTCACCGCCGAGGACGGTAAAGGTTCCGTCGCTCGGAGATTCCGACTTGCCACCCGGGACGGAGTGGTGCGCACAACAAGTCGGACATCCTCCTCGTCTCCTCCACCTTCACCGATCCTCGGCTCCCCGCATGGTGTTTGGGGAGGCCGCCGGGTTTTTATCTCACTCGGAGCCATCCGTGAGGGGCTGCCCGTGTTCCGAGAGCCGGCGTTGCTGACAAGCGCAGGCAGGATGCCGGAGCGCAGTCAGCATCGAGTGAGCGAAGGCCATGGATGGCCGTAGCGAACGTCCGGCGACGGGGCACGGGCAGCCCCGAACCGCGGCGGAACGTGTTGGGGCGTCACCCCGCAGCGGTGACGGGCAATGCGGTCCACTGCGTCCCGTCGCGGACGACGCGGTGGTAGAGCGTGTCGCGTTCCACCGGTTCGCGGCCAGCCTCGCGGATGAGACGCTTGATGTGGTCAACCGAGAGCACTTCCGGCGTCGTGGCACCGGCGTCGTGGTAGATGAGCTCATGCCGAACGGTGCCGTCCAAATCGTCCGCCCCGTAGGCGAGCGCCGTCTGGGCCGTGCCGATACCGAGCATGATCCAGTAGGCCTTCACGTGGTCGAAGTTGTCGAGCACCAGCCGCGATACCGCCACGGTCCGCAGATCCATCGCCGCGGTCGGCTTCGGAATATGGGACAGCCGCGTGTTTTCAGGATGGAACGCGAGCGGGATGAATGTCTGGAAACCACCAGTCTCATCCTGCAGGTCACGGAGTTTGAGCAGGTGGTCGGTGCGGTGGAACGCGTTCTCGATGTGTCCGTAGAGCATCGTCGCGTTGCTCCGCAGGCCGAGCGAGTGGGCCGTGCGGTGGACGTTGAGCCACTCCTTTGTGTCGGCCTTGTGCTCGCAGATCTTGTCGCGGACTTCGGGATGAAAGATCTCCGCGCCGCCGCCGGGCAGGCTGCCAAGGCCCGCGTCCTTCAGTTCCACAAGGATGTCGCGGATCGACCGTTTGGTGAGATGGCAGAACCAGTTGATCTCGACCGGCGTCCAAGCCTTGAGATGGAGCGTCGGGTGGTTGTCGTGCAGCAGCCTGATGATATTCAGATACCAGTCGTAGTCCCGCTGGTGGTGCAGGCCACCGACGATGTGCATCTCCGTCGAGCCGGAGTCGACCGCCTCCTGGCCGCGGGCGAGGATCTGCTCGTCGCTCATCACGTAGCCGCGGGACTCGCGGAGATCGGCCCGGAAGGCGCAGAACGTGCAGCGGTAGACGCATACATTCGTGGGATTGAGATGCGTGTTGATGTTGTACCAACCGAGATTGCCGTTCTTCCGCTCCCGGACGAGGTTGGCCAGTTCGCCCAGTTCATGGAGATCGAGCCGTTCGTCCCAGAGCATCTCGGCTTCGGTTGCATTGAGGCGTTCCCCGGCCTCGATCTTCTCGCGGATGGGGTCGAGCGACGGCGTGATGGCGCGGATCATGGGAGTTCCTGCGGTGGTCGGCGGGGCCGATAATGGCGGGCAGATTCTCCGCCGAAGGATAAACCGCAGCCCGGGTCAATCTGCAACAGACCAGCCCGAAACGGGCAAAAGGAGGCCCAAAACAGCCACGCAAGGCACGGCTTACCACCACAGATCGGCGGCAATCGCCGCCAGCAGCACCAGGCCGATGATGGCGTTGACGTTGAAAAATGCCTCGTTGACCCGCGACAGATCGTCCGGGCGGACCATCGAGTGTTCCCACAGAAGCAACGCCGCGATCGCCCCCAGGGCCAGCCAGTAGATTGCCCCCAGTTGAGGCACGGCCAGAGGGAGCAGGGCCAGAAGGAGGAGCGTCAGGCCGTGCAGGACCGCCGCGACCGTGAGGGCCCGCGGCACGCCGAGCCTCGCCGGAATGCTCTGCAGGCCGTGGCTGGCATCGAACAGGGCGTCCTGGCAGGCATAGATCGTGTCGAAGCCCGCCACCCAGGCAGTGACTGCCAGCCCGAGGATGACAGCGGGCAAGATGTCCGCGGGATCTCGCAGAATCTGCTGGCCCCGCAGCGCGATCCACGCCGCCACTGGCGCGAGCCCAAGCGCCATGCCCAGCCAGACATGGGCCAGCATCGTGAACCGCTTTGCATAGCTGTAGCCGAGCAGCCAGGCGAGCACCGGCACCGAGAGCGCCACCGGCAGCCAGTTGGGCAGGAAGAGTAGGGTGGCCGCCACGAAGCCGCCGCACGACACCGCGATCAGACCAATAACCTCCGCGACGCCGACGTCGCCCCGCGGCAGATGGCGGGATGCGGTCCGCGGATTGGCCGCGTCAATCGTGCGATCGACCAGTCGGTTGAAGGCCATCGCCGCCGTCCGGGCCGTCACCATGCAGATCAGAATGCCAAGGAGGGACTGAAGCCAATGCAGCGCCGCGGCTCCCGTCGCGGTGGCAGGGCTGACGCCAGACGCAATCGCGATCAGCACCGCCATGATCACGAACGGCAGCGCGAAGATCGTGTGGCTGAACCGCACCAGTTCCAGGTAGGTCCGGAGGGTGGCCGCCATCAGGTTGCCTCGCCCCAGCGGCGCATCAGGGTGTTGGCCACGCCGAGCTGGTCGCAGATCCGCGCCACCACGAAGTCAACCAGGTCGGCGACCGTCGTGGCCCCGTGATAAAAACCCGGCGAGGCGGGGAGGACGACCGCGCCCGCCTCGTGAATGGCCTGCATGTTCTTGAGTTGCGGCAGCGACAGCGGCGTCTCACGGGGCACCACGACCAGTTTTCGCCGCTCCTTCAGATGCACCTCGGCCGCCCGGTGGATGAGGTTTTCTCCCATCGAGTGGGCCACGGCCGAGAGCGTGCTGCCGCTGCACGGGCAGATCACCATGGCGGCAGTCAGGAACGAACCGCTGGCGATCGGAGCCATCAGGTTTTTGTAGTGGTAGTAGGTGAGATGACCGAGCTTTTTGATCGCCGGCGAGGCCTTGCCCAGCAGCGTCTCCGGCTCGAATCGGTCGAGGTCGATCCGGAGGCCCACCTCCTCGCCGATCACGGCCTGTCCCGACGGGCTGATCGAAAGGTGCACGTCGCGGCCCGCCTCGAGCAAGACCTCCAGCAACCTCACCGCATAGGGGGCGCCGGATGCGCCCGTGATGCCGAGCACGAGCGGTGATTGGGCTGGGTGCTGACTGGCGGACATGGTGGCTTTCACGATGCGCGGGTGGCGATGGAGAGCGTGGCGATCCCGAACGTGAGCGGCACCATCTCGACCCGGTCGAAGCCGGCGGCTCGAACGAGCGACGCCAGAGCCTCCCCCGACGGAAAGGCCTCGACGCTCTGATTCAGGTAGGTGTAGGCGTCGGAGCGGTTGCGGGCGACGGTGTTGCCGATGAAGGGAAGGACGCGGCGAAAGTACCAGAGATACGCGTTCCTGATGATCACGTTCTTGGGCAGCGAGAATTCGAGGATCGCCAGCCTGCCGCCGGGTTTGCAGACCCTGGCCATCTCGGCGAGGCCGCGGGAGGTGTCGGCGATGTTGCGGAGGCCAAACGCCACGGTCACCAGATCGAACGTCGCGTCAGGGAAGGGCAAGGCCATGGCGTCGGCCTCCACCCATTCGATCGCCGCCCCCGTCTTCGCCGACTTCTCGATGCCGCGGTCGAGCATCGGTCGGCAGAAATCGGACGCGACTACGCGGACACCGGGCCCGCACTTCGCCCGGTAGGCCAGCGCCAGGTCGCCCGTGCCGGTGCAGACGTCGAGGATGGCCCCGGTCGGCGGTGGTGCCGCCCGGGAGACCGTGACATGCCGCCACCAGACGTCGATGCCGCCGGAGAGCATCCGGTTGACGAGGTCATACCGGGGGGCGATTTCGGCGAACATGCCGCGGACCCGGTTCCCGCTTTTATCCACGGTACCGCCCTGGTCGACACCGCCCGCGGCTTGTTCTAAGGTGGCGGTCGTTTGATTGGTCACTGGCACTCCTGAGACGTTCGATGCGCTGGCACTGTCACGAACTTTATCATCGTATCCCGCAGGGAGGCGTTGCGGGAGGGATTGCGGTCGTGATCGACGTCTTGCGGGCTTCCACGACGATCATCACGGCCCTGGCCCACGGGGCGGCCGGTGTCCGGCCGGTGCTCACGATCGAGCAGGCTCGGGAACTTGCGGCTGGCAGCGGGGCTGGCCCCGCGATGCTCCTGGGGGGCGAGCGCGGCGGCCTGCGGATTGACGGCTTCGACCTCGGCAACTCTCCGCTCGAATATGCTCCAGCCCGGGTCGCCGGCCGGCGGATCGTGATCACGACGACCAACGGCACGGCCGCACTCGACGCCTGCGGGGCGGCCGCCGAGGTGCTCATCGGCGCGATCGTCAACCGCACCGCCGTGGCGGCGCGGGCTCGCGAGCTTGCCAGGTCACAGGGTGTTGCCCACATCCATCTTGTCTGCGCCGGCACCGATGGGCAGGTCACGGAAGAGGATCTCCTCGCCGCCGGCGGCATCCTCGATGCGGCGAGCCGCCTGGCCGGCAGCGATCGCGACACGCTCGACGCCTCCGCCATGGCTGCCCGGGCAGAATTTCGCGACGTGCTGGCAGCGGCGGGCGGCGCCGATGCCGCCCTGGCGATCACCGCCGCTTTCGCCACGTCGCGGGGCGGCCGCAATCTGGTCGACCTCGGCATGCAGGCCGACCTCCCTGCCGCCGCCGCCGTTGACAGTCTGCCGGTCGTGCCACGCCTCGATCGCGGCCGCGGGCCCAAAGATGGCGAAGCAGGTTGGCTGCTCCCTGACGCCGCAGATCCCGCCTGAGGTGGACCGCAGCGCGACGGGCTTACTACACTCGCCGGTTCAGGAACGATCAGGCAATCCGTTCATCGACGCCCGAACGGCCGGCGACGGAAGGCATGACGGAAGTTCCGGAGTTCCCTCGCTCGCGCTTCGGGCTTGCATGGGAACCTGTTTGCACGCATGTGTCACACCTCGAGAAGTGCATCTGTTCATGGAAAAACAAAACGACCAGTCTCGGATGGACCGGATCGTGTCGCTGGCCAAGCGACGCGGCTTCATCTTTCAGTCGAGCGAGATCTACGGCGGCTTGAACGGCTTCTGGGACTACGGCCCCCTTGGCGTCGCGCTCAAGCGCAACCTGAAGGAGAGCTGGTGGCACGACATGGTCGCAGGCCACGACGAACTGTCCACGCTCCCGGGGGCCCCCACGCCCTATGAGATGACCGGCCTCGACTGCACCATCATCATGCACCCGCAGGTCTGGAAGGTCTCCGGGCACTTCGACCTCTTTCACGACTGGATGATCGACTGCCGCGAATCAAAACGCCGCTACCGCTACGACCACCTCCACGGCCGCTGGGCCAGCCATCGCGGCAAGAAGGTGTTTGTCGTCACCGACCAGTCGGGCGAGGAGGCCGCCCCGCACACCGTGCAAAAGGCGCAGAAGTTCTTCGGCCTGAGGGCCAAGCAGGTGGACGAGATCGAGTGGGAGGGGACTCTTGTGCCGCTGGCGGCCAGTGTGGCGGACGGCTCCGTGACGCTCTCCGGCACGCTCGGTCCCGATGCTGGCGAGGCCGGTACGCTCACCGAGCCACGCGAGTTCAACCTGATGTTCGAGACGCGGATCGGGGCCCTCGCAGGCAACGACGACGACCGCGCCTTCCTGCGGCCGGAGACGGCCCAGGGCATCTTTATGAACTTCAAGAACGTGCTCGACACGTCGCGGGTCAGCGTGCCCTTTGGCATCGCGCAGATCGGCAAGAGCTTCCGCAACGAGATCACCCCGCGGAACTTTACCTTTCGGTCCCGCGAGTTCGAGCAGATGGAGATCGAATTCTTCTGCAGGCCTGCCGACTCGGCCGCCTGGTATCGCTTCTGGCGGGACCGTCGCTGGAACTGGTATCTCAGCCTCGGCCTCACCGCCGGCAAGCTCCAACTCCGGGAGCACCATGCCGATGAACTTTCCCACTATTCCGTCGGCACGGCCGACATCGAATACGCGTTTCCTTTCCTGGCGGAAGGCGAGTTTGGGGAACTCGAAGGGATCGCCCATCGTGGCGACTTCGACCTTCGCAGCCACATGGAAGGCAAACTCGTCCGCAAGGACGGCCAGCTCGTCGTGGAGACGGGCCCAGACGGCAAGCCACGGCACAGGGGCAGCGGCAAGGACCTCAGCTACTTCGACGACGCGACGCGGGAACGCTACGTGCCGCACGTGATCGAGCCATCGGCCGGGGCCGACCGGGCCGTGCTGGCGTTTCTCTGCGACGCCTACCATGAGGACGAAGTGCCCGACGAGGATGGCAAGCCGCGCAGCCGCACCGTGCTCAAGCTGCATCCCCGGCTGGCACCGCTCAAGGCGGCGATCCTGCCGCTGGTGAAGAAGGACGGCATGCCGGAGGTGGCGATCGATCTCTATCGCCGGCTCAAGGCCCACATGCCCTGCATGTACGACGAGAAGGGCTCGGTCGGCCGGCGGTATGCCCGGCAGGACGAGGCGGGCACGCCCTGGTGCCTGACGATCGACGGGCAGACGCTCACCGACCAGACCGTCACGCTCCGCGACCGCGACACGCTCGTGCAGACCCGGGTGCCGATCGACGCCTGCGTTGACATGCTCCGCGAGCGGCTGCACTGATGCGTACCGCCCTCTCCACCGTCTGCTCGCTCGACAGCGGCCTCGAGACGATTCTCGAGGACTACGCCGCCGGTCATTGCGATGCGATCGACCTCTGGCTCGGCCATGCCGAAACGTATCTTGAGACCCACAGCCCTGGCGACCTGAAGGGGTTGTTCGAGGCCCACGGCATCACACCTGTCGCGGCGAGCTTCCAGGGCGGCCTGCTCACGAGTCAGGGAGAGGCTCGGCAGGCTCACTGGCGGCATTTCGAAAGCCGGCTGGGTCTGCTCCGCGAGCTTGCCATCCCCGTGCTCGTGGTCGCGGGTGACGCCTTCGGTCCGCTCGGGCCTGAGGACCTCTCCCGGCTCTCGCTGAGCCTGACGGAGGCGGCCACGCGGGCTGCCGATGCAGGCGTGCGGCTGGCCCTCGAGTTCGACGCTCGCGCCAGTTTTCCGAACAATCTGCAGTCGGCCGTGGCGCTCGTCGAAGATGTCGGCCACCCGAGCCTCGGCATCTGCCTCGACTGGTTCCACTTTTCAGTGGGGCCGAGCAAGCCGCTCGACCTCTATCTACTCTCCCCTGAGACGCTCGCGCACGTGCAACTCTCCGACACGGCCGACGTGCCCCGCGAAATGGCGACCGACGCCGACCGCATCCTGCCCGGCGAGGGCTCCTCGCCCCCCGACGAACTCATCCGACGTCTTGGCGAGATCGGCTATGCCGGCGCCGTCAGCGTCGAACTGCAAAATCCACGATTGTGGCGGGTGCCGCCGCGTCAGTTTGGCGAGATCGCGATCACATCGCTGCGCACGCTGCTCGGCCAGGCGGCGATGTGAACCACACGAACATCGGTTCGGGGCTGCCCACGCCCCGTCGCCGGACGTTCGCTACGGACATCCTGTCCTTCGCTCACTCGATGCTGACTGCGCTCCGGCATCCTGCCTGCGCTTGTCAGCAACGCCGGCTCTCGGGGCATGCGCAGCCCCTCACGGGTGCATCGGATTCCAGAAAAGCCCCCGGCGGAAGCCGGGGGACTCCGGGTGGGCAGCGACGCCCGGTTGCCGCACCCTATTTCGGGAAATCGTGCAGCGTGTTGGCGCGGGCCTCGATCTCGTCGATCGGCCGCAGTCTCGACTGTCTGTCGGCTGGAAGGATGTCGAAATGACGGGCGCCGGTCAGTGCGTCGACCAGTTCGTGGCAGAAGCCGGGGTGGGTCACCCAGAGGGCGGGATCATAGCGGCGCAGGTCGACCGGCACGGAATAGGTGCGGAGGGTTTTGCGGCGGCGTTTGACATACTGCGGAAAAAAAGAAAGCGCAAGTTCCCGGAGGTTGCGATAGATCGGATCACGGTACCGGAGAAACGGGCTGTTGCTCTTCGAGATCGCTCCCCAACAGCCGTCGCGGCGAAACAGAGCCATCACGTGGTCGACATCGCCCCGTGCGGCGCCCAGATCGATCAGCAGCGGAGGATGGCCGCTGAGCCAGAGAGCGGTGGCCGCGACGAATGCGCCCTCGATGCAGTGGGCCCGTCCTTGCCGGAGTACCTCCACGACCGACAGGGCGGTGGGACCGTCAGCCTCCCGGTTCCAGCGGATCGCGCTGACGAAGTCCTGAATCCGTTCGGGAGTGCGCAGGCCTGCGAGACGGGTCGCCATCGCCCTGGTCAGCCCGATGTCGACGCCCAGTTTCACCCGTGAATTCATGCCTGCCTCGGAAGCGAGACTACCCATCCTGCCAACGCGGCTCAACCGCGAGGCGTTCCACTGCCGCGTGCAGGTTTCTGCGGCCGCCCAATGCTCGCCAGGATACGTCGTCGTCGCATAGAATCGCATGGAGACGAAGCGGTGCAGCCCGTTGGCTCACTGCGTCTGGTTCACGTCGCGGAGCACCCTCGATGAAGCGGCAGTCGCGGTGGTTTCAGGTGTCGATTCTTCTGGTTGTCACGGCCTTGGCGTGGTGTCAGCCCGAGACCGCCTCGGCATGGTTTGGCCGCTGGCGAGGCGGCTTCTATGGCGTAGGCTTTCGGCCCTGGTGCGGCCCAGCGTTCGGCCCGCGTTTCAGCTATGGCGCATGGGGTGGCTATGGGGGCTGGAACAGTGGCTTTTATTCCGGCTCGGTGAGGAGTTATGTGATCGGCCCCGGCTGGTGTGGCCCGCGCTTCTATGGTGGTTGGGGCGGCTACGGCTTCCCGTGCACCTATTATCCCTATTCCTATGGCTATGGCGGCTACGGCTATGCGCCGATTGTCGTGTCGCCCTTTGGTGGCTCGATCGCCCCGGTCTACGGTCCGGCTGGAGTGCTGCCGTTTATGGGTTTCTCAGCGTCAACCGTCACCCCCCGCGTGGAATCGTTTGCCGTCGCTGGCTCGACCATGTCGCCCGCGGCCCAGCTTGCCGCGTTGCGGCCGGCACGCCAGGCTGTTGCCCCACCGGCACCGCAGCTCGCGATAGGGAACAGATTGCTGGGGAACAGAAACGACGGGACTGCCTCAGCCATCGCCGTGCGGCCGAGCAACGGTGTCGCCCGCCTGCGGGCCGCCCGGCTCGTGGCTGTTGGAGACCGGCACCTCCGCACCGCGGTGCACGATCCCGCCAAACTCGCCGAGGCACTCGACGCGTATCGGCGGGCAGCCGCGATCGCGGGCGATCAGGCCGACACGTTCCTCCGTCAAGCAGTTGTGCTCACGGCGCTAGATCGCGCGGACGAAGTCGGTCGCGCGGTCGAGCGGGCGGTGGCCATCGACGGGCGGCTCGGTAGTGATGCTGCGGCCGCCGTGGCGGCGCATCAGCAACTTCCCCCCGACCCCGTGTTTGGCGACCGGCATGACTCCGCTCCCACGACGCTGGAGTCTCGAAGCAGCAGCCTTCTCACCCGCATCTTCCGGGATCACCCCGCAGATGCGGGGCAGGGCGTCGCAGCCGGGGCGGAGGCCAATTGGATCGCTGACCGCTGGTTACGGCAGTGGCAGGGGAACGGGCAGGTTCACGCAATTGCCGCCAGATAGTCATTGGCGGCAGATGACGGGGTCGGCCCGGACTGAACCGGCTCCCGGACCGTCTGTTCGGGGAGCTTCTTCCCGCCGCGGCCTCAACGTCGCGGCAAACCTCCCTATCGCGGAAAACTTGGCTATGCTGGCTGCATGATGGCAACCATATCCAATCCGACATCTTCGTCGCGGCGGTCGTGTGAGCGGATCGATCTGAACTCCGCCGACGGGCGGCAGCGTCTCGATGCCCTCCGGGCCACACTCGCTTCTCAGGGCGAGTTGGTGAGCCCGGCAGGTCGGCAGCGGACCATCGACGTCTTCGGCGAGCCCCTCACGCCGCGGCAGGTGGTCGAACGAATCTGCGGCGATGTGAAGGCCAAGGGACTCGCAGCCCTGCTCGACTACACGCGGCGAATCGACAACGCAGCCGTCACGCCTGAGTCCCTCTTCGTCGATCCGGCTGCACTCGCCGCCGCCCATGCGGCCGCCGAGCCGGGCTTCCTCACCGCCGTGCGGCGAATCAAGGCAAACGTCGAACGGTTTCAAGAGGCACTCCTGGCCCGCGACGTCGAGGTGCCGTTGCCCGGTGGCGGCTTCCTGCGGCAGCGGTATCTGCCGCTCGATCGCGTGGGTGTCTGCGTGCCGGGTGGCGCTGCGGCCTATCCCTCGACGCTCCTGATGACGGTCGTGCCGGCCCGGGTCGCCGGCGTGAAGGAGATCGTCGTCGTCGCTCCGCCCACGAAATTCGGCTCGGAAAATGTCCATGTGCTGGCGACCTGCCACGAACTGGGCGTGACCACCGTGGTGCGGGCCGGTGGCGCGCAGGCGGTGGCCGCGATGGCCTACGGCGTGGAGGGGCTCACGCGGGTGGACAAGATCGTCGGCCCCGGCAATCTCTTCGTGGCGCTCGCGAAGGAGCATGTCTACGGCGATGTCTCGATCGACTCGATCGCCGGCCCCAGCGAGATCGTGATCGTCGCCGATGCGGCGGCGAATCCCGAACACATCGCCGCCGACATGCTTGCGCAGGCGGAGCATTCCCCCGGGTCTGCGATCCTGCTCACCTCGAGCGATGCAATCGCCGACCGTGTGGCCGAGGCACTCGAGCGGCGGCTGGCGGTGCTCGAGCGGAGCGACCTCACCCGCGACAGCCTCGAGCGATTTGGGGCGATCGTGCTGACCCGTGATGACGACGAAGCGGCCCGGCTCGCCGATGCACTGGCGGCCGAGCACCTTTCGATCGACACGGCCGACCCGCAGGCCACGCTCGCCCACATCCGGCATGCGGGCGCTGTGTTTCTGGGGCCCTACAGCCCCGTGGCGGCGGGCGACTATGCGGCCGGTCCGTCGCATGTGCTGCCCACCGGCGGCACGGCCCGGTTCGCCGGCGGCCTCTCGGCCAACGAATTTCTCCGCAGCGGGAGCGTGATCCAACTCGCCGAGGCCGATCTTGCGGCGCTGGCCGCCGACATCACGACGCTCGCCGACACCGAGGGCCTCACTGCCCACCGCCGCAGCGTGGAAGCCCGTCTGGGCGGCTGACGACGTATCCGAGGTATCGATTCTTCCGGTTGCGCCGACCCTCAGGCCCGCGCTGCCATGCAGGGACCTGTGTCCGAAAGGCGTAAGGTAGACTTTTCCCATGCCGAACATCAGCACTCCAGCCACGCCCACCGCCGCCGCCCTTGTCCGGTCTGACATCGCGGCGCTCTCCGGCTATGTCCCCGGTGAGCAGCCGCAGGGAGGCAAGTGGATCAAGCTCAACACCAACGAGAATCCCTACCCGCCGTCGCCCGCAGTGGCCCGGGCGATCGTCGCCACCACCGCCGGTCGCACGCTCGCGAAGTATCCCGATCCGCTCGCCACCGTCTTCCGGATGCGGGCGGCCGAGGTGCTGGGCGTCTCACCGGACTGGATCCTCTGCGGCAACGGCAGCGACGATCTGCTCACGATCCTCGTCCGCACCTTCGTTGGAGCGGGGGAATGGCTGCGGATACCCTATCCCAGCTACATCCTCTACCGCACGCTCGCCGGTATCCAGGGAGCCCACTGCGACGAATGTCACTACAACGCCGACTGGTCGCTGGACGACCGCTTCGGTGCGGCCAGCACCACGGCCGGCGATCCGATCAAGCTGGCCATCATCGCCAATCCAAACAGCCCCTCCGGCACGCTGCTGCCGCCGGTGCGGGTTGCGGCGCTCGCCAACAGGCTCGCCTGCGCTGTCGTTGTCGATGAAGCCTACGGTGACTTTGCCGATGCCAACTGCCTCGACCTCGTGCGGCAAAACCCCCGCGTGATCGTCACGCGGAGCTTCAGCAAGTCCTACGCCCTGGCCGGACTCCGCTTCGGCTTCGCCGTCGCCCAGCCGCACGTCATTGCAGAATTGCAGAAGGTGAAGGACTCCTACAACTGCGACACGCTCTCGATCGCCGCGGCCACTGCCGCCATCGACGATCAGGCGTGGCTGGCCGACAACCGAGCACGGATCATCGCCACCCGCCGCCGGCTCACCGACGCCATGCGGTCGCTCGGCTACCATGCGCAGGAGAGTCAGGCGAACTTCGTCTGGTGCACGCACCCTGAGCGGCCGCACAAGCCGATCTACGAGGCTCTCAAGGCCCAGGGCATCCTCATCCGGTTCATGCACTATGCCGGCTGGGGCGACGGCCTCCGGATCACCGTCGGCACCGACGAGGAGATCGACGCCTTCCTCGCCTGCATCAAGACGATCTGACCGCTTCCCCGCACGACGCCCCGAATCACCACCACGAACCCCATGCCACGCACCGCCACCGTTTCCCGCAAGACCGCAGAAACCGAGATCGTGCTGTCGATCGACCTCGACGGCGCCGGCAAGGCCGACATCCAAACCGGCCTCGGCTTCTTCGACCACATGCTCACGCTGCTGGCCGGGCACTCGCTCATCGACCTCTCCGTGCGGTGCACGGGCGACCTGCACGTGGACGGGCATCACACAGTCGAAGACGTCGGCCGGGCCCTGGGCACGGCGGTGAAGGACTGCCTCGGCGACCGCCGTGGCATCCGTCGCTACGGCCACGCGATCATTCCGATGGACGAGTCGCTCGCCACGGTGGCCGTCGACTTGGGCGGCCGCACCGCCATGGTGTTTGCCGTTGACTTCCCGGTGCCGACGATCGGCACGTTCGACGCGCAGCTGGTCGAGGTCTTCTGGGAGAGCTTCGCGGCCACTGCCGGCGCCAACTTCCACGCCATCCTGCACCACGGCCGCAATGGCCACCACATCGCCGAAGCGGTCTTCAAGGCCGCTGCCCGGGCCATCCGCATGGCCGTCGAACTCGACCCGCGGCAGCGTGGCGTGCCCAGCACGAAGGGCACGCTCACGCAGGACTGATGGTGTGGAGCGACGGTTCGGGGCTGCCCATGCCCCGAGAGCCGGCGTTGCTGACCAGCGCAGGCAGGATGCCGGAGCGCAGTCAGCATCGAGTGAGCGAAGGGCAGGATGCCCGAAGCGAACGTCCGACGACGGGGCGTGGGCAGTCCCGAACCGTCGCCATCCCTACTCGTTGACGTAGGTCTCGAGGAAGCGGGCCAGGCGGTGGAAGTCGCTGCCGCGTTCGACGTAGCGGACAACCGTCACGAGCGTGTTCGGATCGACCAGCTCCTCGAACGGCACATAATTCAGGTCGAGCTGGCCCGACACGCTCACCATCACACCGTTGAGCCCTCGTTCGGCCAACGCCCGGTAGGCGCCAACGCCCAACTGGCTGCCGAGCATCACGTCGAAGGCGTGCGGCTTGGCGCAGCGTGCCTCGTAGCCCAGCTGCAGGCCGACAACCTTGCGTGAGCGGCCCGTCTGACGCTTGAATTCGTCGGCGACCAGCTTCGAGAACATCCGGCTCAGTTGGACCTGGGCGATCGAAATGTGGCCATGCTCATCGCGGGGGATGCCTTCCAGTTGCTTGCTCGGCAGGTATTCCGCCAGCCCCTCGGCCAACACGATCACGCCATACTGCTTCCCCTCCTCCTCCTCGCGAACCCGCATCGTCTTGACGATCCGGCCCACCACCTCCTCGGTGTTCATCACCGGCTTGATCTTCGTCTGGCCCGCGGCGTCGGTGACCGTCTCCTCGCTGCGGTACTTGCCATGGATGTCTTCGACACTGATCACGAGGCTGGCCTCGCCCGAGATTGCGGCTCCGTAGGAGAGCCAGCCGGCACTCCGGCCCATCGTCTCGCAGAGGTAGTAGCAGCGGCCCGCATCCGCGTCGTAGAGGAGGTTGCGAATCTCACCCCCGAGCGTATCGACCGCCGTGAAATAGCCGAACGTGAAGTCGATCCCCATGTAGTCGTTGTCGATCGTCTTGGGCAAATGCACGACCGGGATCCGCTTGCTGCCCTCGGGCAGGCAATCCTGATACATCTTGAACTTGTTGGCCGTCTTGAGCGTGTCGTCGCCGCCGATCGAGATCAGGGCCTCGACTCCCAACGACACGAGACCGTCGTAGACATTCTTCAGGGGTGCGACCCGCTGGGCATCGTCGAAGTGGGTGGGCGACGAGATGTGCTTGCCCGGATTGGTTCGTGCCGTGCCGAGCATGATGCCCTGTGCGGAACGGGTTCGCTTGAGGAACTCGGGTGTGACAAGCACGTAGTCGCGGCCCTGCACGAGCGGCTTGTCGGCTGAGTAATCGGCCAGCGATGAATAGCCGTGCTTTATGCCGATGACTTCGGTGCCGTTGCGCATGAACGACGTCGCCGCAGTCGAGATCACCGCGTTGGCTGCCGGCGCCGGGCCGCCCGCAAACAGGATGGCCACGCGGCGAAACTGATGATCTCCCTTTGGCGGACGCGACAACGACTCACTCATGAATCTCTCTCCTGATGGCGAACGGTCTTGGTGCGTGATGGAAAACGGTCATGTTCGAGTGCGAATGGATCCGATTTGCTGACACTGGAAGTGGTTACCTCCGCGATGGTGCGCGATGAGCGGTTGGCGACAACCGCCTCATCGGGCCAGCATCCGCTCCACGAATGTGGTGTCGACCTGTGCCTCATGGAACGCGGTGTTGGCCAACACCTCCAGGTGGAGCGGCACCGTCGTCTTGATCCCCTCGACCCGCAGCTCCTTGAGCGCGCGGATCATCGTCCGGATCGCCTCCTGCCGCGTCGGCTGGTGCACGATCAGCTTGCCAACCAGCGAATCGTAGTACGGCGGAACCGTGTAGCCGGCAGTGGCGTGGGAGTCGAACCGCACGCCGAAGCCACCGGGAGCGATGATCCGCTCGATCCGCCCCGGGCAGGGACGGAAGTTGTGGGCGGGATCCTCGGCGTTGATGCGGCATTCGATCGCATGGCCACGCGCCACGATGTCTTTCTGGGCGAGGTCCAGCTTTTCGCCCGCTGCCACGCGGATCTGCGCCTTCACCAGATCGATGCCGGTCACCATCTCGCTCACCGGATGCTCCACCTGGATCCGCGCGTTGACCTCGATGAAGTAAAAGTTGTCCTGCTGGTCAACGATGAACTCGACCGTGCCGGCCGAGTAGTAGCCCGCGGCCTTCGCCAGGCGGACGGCCGCGTCGCACATCTTCTTGCGGGTTTCCTGCGGGAGGCGGGGAGACGGACTCTCCTCGATCAGTTTCTGGTGTCGCCGCTGCGTCGAGCAGTCACGCTCCCAGAGGTGCACGATGGTGCCGTGCTGGTCGCCGAGGATCTGGATCTCCACGTGTCGCGGCCGCTCGACATACCGCTCGATGTAGATGCCAGCATTACCGAAGGCAGCCTGGGCCTCGGCCGAAGCCTGCTGCCAGGCGTTTGCCAGGGCAAGTTCGTTGGCCGCCACCCGCATGCCCTTGCCGCCGCCGCCGGCGGTTGCCTTGAGCAGCACCGGATAGCCGACCTCCTTCGCCACGCGGACCGCTTCCTGCTCGCTCGACACGAGTCCGTCGCTGCCGGGAACCGTCGGCACGCCGGCCTCGCGGGCCAACGCTCGGGCGGAATTCTTGTCACCGACCCGTTCCATCGCCTCCGGTGTCGGACCGATGAAGCCAATGTCGCACGATCGGCAGACCTCCGCGAAGTGGGAGTTCTCCGAGAGAAAGCCATAGCCGGGATGGATCGCCTGCACGTTGCCGATCTCGGCGGCACTGATCACGCGATCGATCCGCAGATAGCTGTCGGCTGCCCGGGCCGGCCCCACGCAGATCGCCTCGTCGGCAAGTTCCAGGTAGGGGGCCCCGCGGTCGGCCTCGCTGAAAATGGCGACAGTCTCCACGTCCAGTTCACGGCAGGCGCGGATCACACGCAGCGCGATTTCGCCACGATTGGCTATCAGAATCCGTTTGAACATAGGTTCCCGCCAGAGGCTCGGGCCAGCGAAGAAAGGAACAGATCACGTGGCAGGGTACGCGACATGATCACCACACTCGGTGGCAGGCTCATGCCCCCGGATCCACCTTGATGAGCGGCTGGCCAAATTCGACCGGCGACCCATTTTCGACGAGAATCGCCACGACCTGGCCGGAGACGCCGGCGGGAATCTCGTTGAAGACCTTCATGGCCTCGACGATGCAGACAGTCTTCTCCGGCCCGATCCGGTCGCCCACCTTCACAAACGGGGCGGAATCTGGGCCAGAGGCCTTGTAAAATGTCCCGACCATCGGGCTCTTGATCAGAAGCATGCCTGCGTCGGCAGCCGACTGCCGGGCCGGCTCGGCCGCGGATTGACGGGCGGCGGGGAGTGCGGCGGGGGCCACAGTGGTGGCGATCACCTCGCCACCACGCTTGATTCGCACGTGATGATCGGCCTCCTTCAGGTCGATCTCTGAAAGATCATGCTCTTTCATGAGCTCGATCAGCCGACGCAGTTTCTTCACGTTGTAAAGATCGCCCGATTTTTCTGCAGCACTCATGAGGGGGCACCCATTTCCTTGGGATCCAAGCTATCCTGCTAAGAGTCGGCGAAGGTAGCCCCTTGCGGACGTTTCAGTCAAGGTAATCAGCCGGGGACCAGCGAATTCTTCGCGTCACACCCTGCCCGGGGGGCGGATCAGCCGCCAACGGCATCCCGTCAGTCACCACCCACCGGAACCCGCTCGCGATGCCCCTGACCGACCTTCCATGGCTGCCCCGCCGAAGCCGCGAGACGAGCAAGCACGACTATGGACGGGTCGTCGTGGTGGGTGGGGCCGCGGGCATGGCCGGAGCACCGGCGCTGGCCGCCATGGCGGCACTCCGGAGCGGGGCTGGCCTCGTCGAGGCCCTGGTGCCGGAGCACGTCGCCGCGATTGCCGCCGGCTTCGATCCCTGCGTGATGACCCGCGGCCTGCCGGGACGGATCGACGACACGTTCGCCACGGCCGCCCTCGATGAGATCGAGGGCCGCACGAGCCGGGCAGACGCCGTGGCCGTCGGCCCCGGTCTCGGCCGCTCTGAAGCGGTCGTCCAGATCGTCTCGCACCTCTGGCGGGCTCTGCCCCAGCCGGCCGTCTTCGACGCCGACGCGCTCTGGGTGCTCGCCCACATCGACCGGGGCAGTCTTGCCAGCCACGCGGGCCCGCGGATCCTCACGCCGCATGCCGGCGAGATGCTCAGACTGCTTGGTACCGATCCGTCATCCGCCCAGGCCGGTGACCGGGCCATGCTCGAACGCGAGTCTGCCGTGTTGGCCGGTGCGATCGACGCCGTGATCGTGCTCAAGGGGCCGGCGACGCTGATCGTCGACCATGCGCGACATGTGCACAACGCAACAGGCAATCCCGGCATGGCCACGGCCGGCACCGGGGACGTGCTCACGGGAATCACCACCGCGTTGCTGGCGCAGCGACTCTCGCCCTTCGATGCCGCCAGGCTGGCGGTGTGGGTGCATGGCCGCGCGGGCGATCTTGCCGCGGAGGTTCTCGGCGAGACCTCGATGACCGCCCGCGACCTGCTCGACCGACTGCACGTGGCGTTTCGGGAAGTGGGTGGATGAAGGCTTTGCGACCGAACTGCATGTCGGTTCGCTGGCGACGGTTTGGGGCTGCCCATGCCCCGTCGCCGGACGTTCGCTTCGGCATCCTGCCTCCGCTCACTCGATGCTGACTGCGCTCCGGCATCCTGCCTCCGCTGGTCAGCAACGCCGGCTCTCGGGACATGGGCAGCCCCTCACGGATGCGTCAAAAGGCCGGGGAATTCACCGCCTCTTCGCACTGGCCGCCACGATTCGCGTC
>CAMCQY010000040.1 GCA_945877135.1 Candidatus Kuenenia stuttgartensis | reverse complement strand
GCGCGCTGGGCAGTCGTCCATCCACGAGTTCGACCAGCCAGCAGCCGCAGGCCGCGAGATCGGGCCGCGATTCCAAAAACGCGACCTGACGGGCCAGCCGATCCGGCAGTGACACGTCGTCGGCATCCATACGGGCCACGTACTTCGTCCTAATCAGATCGATGCCGGTATTGAGCGCGAAAATAACGCCCGCATTCTCTTCATAGCGATGCACGCGAACCCGCGGGTCAGTGAACGACCGACAGATCGCTGCGGTGCCATCCGTCGAGCCATCGTCCACGATGGGCAGTTCAAACGATTCGAGCGTCTGCGTGAGGATGCTCTCGACTGCGTCGCGGAGGTATCGCTCGCCGTTGTAGACGGGCAGCAGCACCGTCACGATCGGCGAGGCGCTAGGGGAGTTTATGCTGGCGGCGTCAGATCAACGGCCCCCTCAAAACGGCACGTCATCGTCACCGGCCTCGGCAAAGGCGTCGTTGGGATCAATGGTGTTGCCCGAGCCGCCATGAGCCGGCCCGCCCGCGGACATCTGTTTGAACGACAGGCCCTCGGCGCTCAGGAAATATTTGGCCTCGCTGGCCTCATCTTTCTGCCAGCGGCGGCCGCTCAGGCGGTAGGTCACCTCGATCTCGTCTCCGACGGACAGATCGTCCACCGCGTCGCAACCATCCTTCACGAACTCGACGGGAATGAAGTTCGTGAACGTGCCCTTGGACTGCTCGAGCACGACAAGACGCTTGCGAAAGCCCTTTTGCCCGAAGGACTTGGTCTCCTCGATCAGGTGGACGACGCCGCGGACGGTTGGGTCTTTCATGGGTTGTTGGTCGCTGGTTCTCGGTGGTCGGGCTCCAGCACCACTCCTGGGCGGGCTGTCGAGCGGAAAGATTACCATACGCATCCGGAGAGCATAAACTCCTCCCTCCGCTGGACGACGCACCGAACCGCTCCCTCGAGGGAAGTGCGGAAGCACCACGAGCCATGCACGCAACCCGCTTCCGTCACGCAAGCCATCGCAACGGATAGTCTCGTGGGCTTCAACCCGTGAAACCTGTCGTCACTGATTTACTGGGGATGCCCGAACATCTCGGACTTCTTCGACACGAGCTACCCGGAGCGATCGAATAAGGCGTGACTAAGATCGGCAGGCGAGCACGGAAGCAGTCCTGAAGGCCTGGGCAGCCGGCCGCACCGACACCGAGATCATCGTCATCGCGGGTCTCCGATACAGGGCGTGGAGACGCACCCACCGGCTGGCGATCTGCCGCGAGGCCTATCTCTCAGTGCTCGAACATGACCGCGCCGCCGGCAAGCCGCATGATTTTCTGGTGGTCGCGGACCTCGACGGCCCGAACGCCGGCCTGATTGACGAGCCAGATTTCGGCAACGCGATCGCCGCCGCCCCGGCCGGTTGGGCCGCGGTCGAGGAAGCTTTGCAAGTGCATATCCGCGCACGACAGGTCTCGATTGACGTGAACGCCCCTCCAATTCCGGTCCTCTCCGCGTTTGGTGGCTTCGGTGTGTACCGGACGGAATACCTCGCAGGTGCGCACTACCGGGGCCTCACTCCGCGTGGGGGCGTCGTCTGCGAGCACGTCGCCTTCCACGAGACAATCCGACAAAACGGCGGCTCGTTCTCCATCCTGCCCGCCCTCCTCAACGACGGGCACGAGTTTGATTACTCTGGCAGTGACGAGAGGAAGTCGTCGTAGCGGAGCGGCAGCCCCTCTCGAATTGGCAGCGATTGGATTCTTGCTGACCAGTAGCTGAGCTCGAGTTGGGAAAAGTCGAAGGAACTGTGGGCGAGGCGGTCCAGCTCCGAGCAGAGCCGACGGGCGTGCGCGTCGCACGATCTCAGAATGCCTCTGCTTGATACGAAACGGCACTCAGACTCGCTCATCCCCGATGGCGCGGTGGGCGTCATCCCGACCAAGTTGAACAGCCGCCTAAGCACGCAATCGCCTCATCGTGTTCTGCCCGCCTTCAGCGGGCACCGCGAACTCGGGCCCAGAGCCACCGAGCCGCATACCAGAGGTCATCGCGGACCGATACCGTGACGGTTCCAAACAGTTGCTTTCGCCAAGGCCGCTTGAGTCGCATCCGCGTGAAAGGCGAAGCTTCGCACGACACGCCCGTCAATGCCTCGAAATCCTCAAGCGGAACGTCGACTTCGGAAAAATGCTCGCGAAACGCTCGCCAGGCGTTGCTTCGTTGCAGGGCACGATACGCATGACTGACGCTGGTCTGATGAATACGGTAGTGGAGCAGGACCTTCGGCACGTTGTCGATCCGATGGTGCCGACAAAGCCGCAGCCAGAGGTCGTAGTCCTCTGCATGGATGAAGTCGGGACGATAGCGAAGCTCCTGCAGCACCTCCGTTCTCAGGCAGGCGGTGGGGTGGAATATCGGGACTGGCTGCCACGCGGTCTGCCGCAAGTACTGTCCGGTCGGCCGAAACATGACGGCCCGCAGCCGCCCATCAACGAGTTCGCGGGCCCACGAACCGCAGGCCGCGATGTCGGGCCGCGATTCCAGGAAGGCGATTTGACGGGCCAGCCGGTCAGGCAGAGCCACGTCGTCGGCATCCATGCGAGCCACGTACTTCGTCCTGATCAGGTCAATACCGGAGTTAAGCGCACTCACGAGTCCGGCGTTTTTTTCATGGCGGACAACGCGAATCCGCGGGTCAGTGAACGACCGACAGATCGGCTCTGTGCCATCCGTCGAGCCGTCGTCCACGATGAGCAGCTGAAACGATCCGAACGTCTGCTGCAGGATGCTCTCGACTGCCACGCGGAGATAGCGATCGCCGTTATAAACAGGCAGCAGCACCGTGACGATCGGCGGAGTCATAGGCAATGCCATCACGGCGGCGTGGGGTGCGGGAGATCACGCCGGCTTATACGCAGGAACACCTGCAGCGGTGGCGGCCGCGGCGAGTCTGTCGTCGAGCGTTGCCAGTGGAAGACCTTGCCGCAACGCGAGTTCCAGGTAGGCCGCGTCATACACCGAGAGTTGGTGCGACCGGGCGAGATGCAAGGAGTGCTGCCATGCACGACTTGCCGTGTCGTCGTCCAAGGCAATCGGAAGAGCCGCGAGCAGTCGTAGAAACGTGGTCACGTTGGCCTCCGTTGCACGGCTGCGACGTTCGCCAACCAGCAGTGCATTGGCCACTTCCAACGGCCAGAGGCCCGGCACGACCGCCGACGCCATCGACAGCGAATCCTCGACTGCTTGTGCGTAGCGGTTCATTTCGTCTTCGAAAAACCACGCCACTGTCAGGGAGCAATCCAAGACGAAGTTCTTCGCCGCCACCCGCTCGCGTTTTTTGCCCATGGCCAGAATCCCCCTCCTCCGAAAGCCGAGTCAGAACCGCCTGCCTTCCTCGATCAAATCGCGGATCGTCACGCCTTTGCCGAGCGTGTTGCCCCGCCGCAGCGCCTTGATCTCGGCAATCACCGATTTGACGTCTTTGGCAGCCTCGTCAGGGGGCGGCGTCAGCATGGCGGCAGGGCGGCCGTGGCGGGTGATCAGGATGCGCTTTCCCTGCGCTACCTGATCGAGCAACTCGGAGAAATGGGTCCTGGCTTCGTAATAGCTGATAGACGCCATGACCACGCCCCTTGGAGATCTCGGACTCTGTCTGCATCGAGACTTGTTTAACTCGACCAGTCGCGTAGACCAGTCTAAAGCGCTGACGCTCGGTCGGTCAACCGCACAGACCCAAAAGAGCGTTCGCCGAGGGAAAAATGCAGCAACGACGTGACGATCGCAGAGTTAGATGCGATGCCATGCTGGGGGCGTGAGATCGGCTGTATTGATGGCAGGGTCGGCGAACCAACGCCGAGGAGCGTACACGATCGACTCCTCGGAGGACGCCAGCCAGGCGGCCCACCAGCTCAGACTACTGTTGGCGATCACGAAATGACGGCACCCGGCCATAAGCCGCAGTTCGAGCGGAGCACTGTCGACACCATGGTGTTCGACGTGCGTGGTCGACAGTTCGAACCGCAGGTTCTGCTTCACCCAAGGCATGTCATCTGAAAACACGAAGAGCTCTGGTGTCCTCAACTGGGCCACAATTGCTTCGACCGCTGTCCGGTAATACTCGGGGACGCAGAGGCCGTGATACTGCCGCGCGATCGGATTCGATGCATAGTCTCCCCGCCGCACATGGAGGCAGACGGCGTCACACTGAGCCATGCGATCGAGCAGCGCGCGGTCTGCATCCGACGGCGGCGTCCTGACCGCCAACTCGCTGCGAATCTGCGGGGCGACGTCGGCAAAGTAGCGGTACGACTGCCAATAGCCTTCCAGATAACGACCACCTTGGAGTTGCAAAATAGCCGGGTCGAATTCAAAGCTCTTCTCCATCACGCACCGGGGCAGAAGTCCCAGCGGCTGCGTGATCCGCGTCAAGAGACGGGGGCCTCTCCAGCGGGCGACCTCCCAGTCGGTCGCGATGCCAGCCTCGATATGAAACTGGTCGAGTTCGTAGGTGCGCTGTTTGTGCCGCTTGTAGAAGCCGACGTTGAGCTTGAGCGGCACACCGAGCGTCAATGATAGTCGGCGAGCGGCAGCATATTGGAAGAGCTGATTTCCAAGTCCACCCTTCAACTGCGTGATGATCACGTGGAGACCTAGGCTTTCGGGGGGCGGACTGACTACGTCCAGAGAAAATCGCCTGAGACGGTGGCGTCACGCTCACAAAAACCGCGGTGCGTCGCTCAGTCGGTTCCGACCTGCTCCTGCAGTTCCAGCCACCGCTCCTCGGCCGCGGCCAGTTTTTCTGCCGCCGCCGCCATCGCGGTGTGGTGCCGCAGGGCCTCGGCCGGGTCGGTCGTGGCGAGCATCGCCTCGTTCGCGGCCCGCTTCTCCGCGTCGAGTTTGGCGATCGAGCGTTCGAGCGTGCCGATCTCGCGGCGGACGTCGCGATCGGATCGGGCGTCATTCCCTGCACGGCCGCCGTCCGGCTTGCCCGGGCCCGGCTTGCCGGCAGGTTTTCCCGCTCCGCCGGGCTTCTTGGATGCAGGAGGCTTTCCGCCGCCGGCAGCCGCCTCCTCGGCGTCGATTTCGCTGTTCATGGCCGCGAGATACTGGGCGTACGTGCCGCCGTAATTGATGACGCGGCCGTTGCCGACCTCGACGACGTTGGTCGCCACCGTCTCCACGAAGGAGCGGTCGTGGCTGGTGAAGATGACGGTGCCGCGGTAGTCGAGAAGCGCCTGGGCAAGCGCGTCGACTGTCTCCACGTCGAGATGGTTGCCCGGCTCGTCGAGGATGAGAATGTTGAACGAGCCGAGCAGGAGGCCAGCGAGACAGAGTCGGGCCCGCTCGCCACCGGAGAGCACCGGCACACGCTTTTCGACCGCCTTGCCGCGAAAGAGCATCGCCCCGGCGAGATCGAGAATCCGCTGCGATTTCGTGCCGATCGCCGCGGCCCGCTCCAGATAGGAGAGCACCGTGTCGTTCTGGTCGAGGCTCGTATAGACATGCTGGGCGTAGATGCCGAGTTCGCAGCCATGGCCCCACTTCACCTCGCCTGCCAGCGGCGTGAGCGACCGGACGAGCGTCCGCAGAAACGTTGTCTTGCCCTGGCCGTTGTCACCGACGATGGCGGCCCGCGTCCCGTGCACGATCTCGACGTCGATCGACTCCGCCACCTTCCGGTCGGCATAACCGATGCCCAGTCCTCGGCACCTTACGGCCGGCCCCTGCCGCGGCGACACCTCGGGGCAGCGGATGGCCGCGGTCGGCGAATCGGCGGCGATCTCCTCCACCTCGAGCTTTTCGAGCTGCTTGCTCTTCGACTTCGCGCGGGAGGCGGTGGAGGCTCTCGCCTTGTTGCGGGCAATAAAATCTTCAAGTTGCTTCCGCTTCGAGAGCACGGCCGCGTTGGTCCGTATGAGATGCTCCCGCTGGTCTCGCTGGTATTCGAGGAAGGCATCAACCTTTCCGGGGAAAATCGTCAGCTTGCCGCCCGAGAGGTCGAGCGTGCGATCGCAGGTGGCACCGAGGAAGGCCCGGTCGTGCGACACGATCAGGCAGCTCTCGCGGTAGTCACGGAGAAAGTGCTCGAGCAGGATCTGCGTCCGCAGGTCGAGGAAGTTGGTGGGCTCGTCGAGCAGGAGCAGCGTGGGCTCGTGGAGGAGCAGGGCGGCGAGCTTGACTCGGGTCTGCCAGCCGCCCGAGAGTTCCTTGACTG
This sequence comes from Candidatus Kuenenia stuttgartensis, assembly GCA_945877135.1. Taxonomy (GTDB): domain Bacteria; phylum Planctomycetota; class Planctomycetia; order Pirellulales; family UBA1268; genus CAMCQY01. Next base: position 21,554 of record CAMCQY010000040.1, on the reverse strand, counting down.
GGCCGGTGAGCATCGAGCCCTTGAGTTCGAACCGGCCAGCCACCTCGCCACACTTCCAGTCGGGCTGGCCACTGTCACGCATCAGGAAGGCGAGGGCGGTTTCACCGGGCTCGAACGGGTCGTGCTGCCTGAGATAGCCGAGCCGCAGCCGCGGATGCCGGATGACTTCGCCGGAGTCGAGTTCCTCCTCACCGAGGATCACGCGGAGGAGCGTGCTTTTTCCCGCGCCGTTGCGGCCAATAAAGCCCACCTTGCCATCGTCGGTGATGGTGGCACTGGCCTCATCGAGGAGCACCTGATCGCCGTAGCGCTTGGAGGCGTTTTTGATATCGAGCAGCACGGCCATGGTAGGTGTCCAAAGGAGGGCCCTCCACAGTAACGAACCACCGTGGCAGACGGGAATATGGGCGGAAAAATATCGCTGCCTGCGAGGCTCCCCATCCCATTGCTGGCACGCCGAACCGGCAAACCGCTAAAGTATTCGTCACGGACTTATCACGCTGGCGCCCCGCTTACCCCCGCCGGAACCTGCCTCATGCACCTGCTCGTTCGTCTCTCAACGGCCTCACGTCTGGTCTCCGCGGCCCCGACGGCCGCCATGCTGGCACCACTCGTGTTGGTGGCCGCTGCCGCTCCCGTCCACGCCCAGCCAGCCGCGGCTCCCGTGGCCGCCGCCACATCGTCGGCGACAGACATCATCGTAGCGGTCCGCCGGGCAGCCGAAGCCTATGCAACCGCTTTCAACGCCGGCGATGGCAAGGCCCTTGGCGACCAGTGGACGCTTGGCGCCGAACTCGAGGAGGGGGGCACGCTGCTGAAGGGCCGCGAGGCGATCGTCGCATCGCTGCAGCAGTGGCGGGCGATGCACCCGAAGTCTGCGCTCAAGATCGACGTCACCGACATGCAGCCGCTGGGCGAGGGCGTGGCCCGCGTGCAGGGCACGCTCACCTTTACCAAACAGTCGGGCGCGGATCCTGTCGTCTCACGGTTCGACACCCTTCGCGTGCTGGAAAATGGAACTTGGCGAATTGCAGAATCCCGGGTGGTGCCCGGCCCACGAGCCGCCCTCGCAGACCTCGCCTGGATGATCGGCACCTGGCAGTCAACCGACGCCAAGACCGGCTCCACCATCGATGCGACCTACGAGAAGAGCCTCGATGGTCATGCCCTCGTCGGTCGCATCAAGGTCAAGCGGAAGGACGGCTCGAGCGTAGACTCGCTCGACGTGATCCATGCCGACCGTCTCACTGGCCGGGTGCGGTCATGGAACTTCGATTCGACAGGAGCACGGGCCGAGGGGGTGTTTTCCAGTGATGGCACTTCCTTCGAGCGAAGGCTCGTGGGAACGCCCGCCGACCCAAGCCTGGGCAGCCGAGCGGAGTGGGTGCAGGTGGTCACGCCGCTTGGCCGCGACATGCTGCTCTGGCATTCGATCGAACGGACGATCGACGGCCGCGCTGAGCCCGACACCGAACCGGTGCACCTCCGCAGGATTCGCTGACCGTCCCCTGCAGCCGCAACGAACCCCATCATTCACCGTCACCTTCTGGAGCCAGTCATGGTCATCTCCCTCACCAACCGCTGCCGAGCCGTACGCACGGCAACGGTCGTTCTCATGGTCCTCGCGCAGGCGTCTGCCTCTTCCACGATGGTCTTCGCTCACGGCGGCGGCGGTGGCCACGGCGGCGGTGGTGGTGGCCACATGGGCGGGTACGGCGGAGGCGGCGGCCGCGGATTCGATGGTGGCGGGCGGGGCTTTGATGGCGGCCGCGGCGGATTCGATGGCGGAGCGAGAGGGTTCGATGGTGGCAGCCGCGGCTTCGAGGGCGACCGTGGATTCGACGGCGGCCGAGGCTTCGAGGATGCACGCGGGTTCGACGGCGGGCGTGGCTTTGACGATGGCCGCGGGTTTCGCGACTTCGACGGCGGACGCGCCCTGGATGGCGGTGCGCGACTCGACGGTGGCGAACGGCTCGATGGCGGTGCGAGGTTTGACAATGCTGGCAGGCTTGATGGGGCTGCCAGGCTTGATGGTGCGGCCCGGCTCGACAACGCCGCAAGATTTGATGGCGCCGGACGTTTTGCGGGCGATGCAAACCTGGCCCGGGCTGCCGCTGTGGGCGACCGCGGCATTCGCCCCTATTCGATGAACACGCTCGCCGTCCGTGGCGATGCCGTCCGCAACAACTTTCGCAACACGAACTGGTATGGGAATCGCGGATGGTACGGCAACCACTTCAATCGCTGGTGGCCGGGTGGCTGGTGGTTCGCAGGCGGCATGATGTCTGGGCTGCTCTGGGCCGACCTCTTTACGTGGGGCGGCTACGGCGGGTACGCCGGCGGCGCGGGAGGTGGCGGCGGCGGCGTCTCCGGCGGCGGAGTGGCTACGATCCCCTACGACTACGGCACCACGGTGGTCTATCAGGACGACGGCGTGTATGTGCAGGGTAGTCGCGTGGGCACGGCGACCGAATATGCCCAGCAGGCGACGGCGATTGCATCCCAGGGTGGCGGCGACGCGAAGATTGCCGACAACGACGAATGGCGGTCGCTCGGGGTATTTGCGATGACGCGGTCGCAGGAGACCGACGCGAGCAATTTTCTTTCTCTCGCGATCGATAAGAACGGCATCCTCCGCGGCAGCTACTACAACGCGGTGTCAGATGAGAATTCCCACGTGACCGGAAAGGTCGACAAAAAGACGCAGCGGGCGGCGTGGACGATCGGCGACAAGAAGGAGCCGGTCTACGAGGCCGGCATCTCGAACCTCACGAAGGACCAACTGACGATCCTGATGCACAAGGCCGATGGCAAGGTGGAGCAGATGCTGCTGGTCCGCGTGCAGCAGGGGGTGCCGGGGGCGGGCCCGGTGTCGAAGCCTGCCGGTGCAGAAAAGGCGTCGATTGGCGCCCCGCCGTCCGAACGGGAAAACGACCAGCCGATCAAGGTGAACGCGCCCCCCGAAGACGGCCCAAACGAAAACTAGGCCAGAAACCTCGAAACCAACTGGAGCGGAGGGCATGGGACTCGAACCCACAACCGGTTACCCGGCACGACATTTCCAGTGTCGCCGCTAGCCATTCGCTTACCCTCCAAACGCAGGTTTTTCTTGCTGTCTACCCCTTTGTCTACCCCGCTGGCCGATTTGGGGAGGAGTCTCGCAGGCCGAAAAACATTGTCTGAGTTAGCGAGTTTACCCAGCGGGGCAGGGGGCTGAAACCCCGTCCCCAGAAACGGCGGCCAGCGACACGATGCGGCTGGCCCCTGGCCCCACCGTGGCCCCACCGGCGTCATCACCGCGCCGCCGCCAGCCGGCCCCTGGCCCGTCGCTCTCGTAGCCGGTGCATCCGCTCGATTCGCTCCAGGGCGTGAGGCTCAAACGCGGGGTCGATGTACATCATCGTCAGCCGGTCCTGCGTGGCCCTGGCGGCCTTCGTGCAGACGCGAAACCCGTCCGTCGTCGTGGCATCGTGCGTGTCTCCTGTGGTTGATGATCCACTGGAACCCTACGGCCGGCGTGGGACTGCGTCACGCAATGGGCGCGAAATACGAAAAGTTGAGCTGCGCCGCCCAAGGGCGGCCCGATGCAGCCTCTCGAAACGCCAGAGTCGAGTTCCGCATCAGCGAGGAGCCGCTTCAGCCGAGCGTTCTCCTTCTCAAGGTCCTTCAGCCGCTTCGCCTGGTCGATCCGTAGGCCCCCGAACTTCTTCTTCCAAGGGAGTAGGTCTGCTCCGTCACACCGATCTTATTGACCGCCTCCAGAACCGTCTTGCCTCTCCCCACCTCAACCTCGCCCTCTCGAAGCTCAGGTGTGATCTGCTCAGCCAGTTCCTTCTTTCCGCGTGGCATTGGTTGCCTCCCTTGGTTTGCTCACCCCCAGATTCTCTCTCTGGAAGTGGTGCCGTTTAAGGGGGGCAGGTCAAGACCGCGATCGGAAACCCGCCATGAGAAGCGGGAGCCCCGGATAAAGCCGGGGCCGATCAGGCTGGCGGCGACGCGATCGTGGAGGTGCCGAAGTCCGGGTGTGCGGTCAGTTGGTGATCCGCGGAGTGAGCCTCGTCATGGACGCACCCGGCTGAAGTCCCACACCGTTCTTTGTCCCTGGCCCACGTAGCGGATCTTCTCGATGTCGACGGCCGCCGCCTCGGTCGGCAGGAAAAGGCGGACGATGGCGGTCGTGCCCTGAACCGGCAGCACGGCGGTGATGTCCTGCCACTGGTCACCCGCGGCGAGGGTGAACGGGACGCCCTGGCGGTCCGGCGGAAAGTCGGCCTCTGCCTCCGTCCGCCACTGCAGGAGACCGGTGCCGCCAACGGGCGTTCGTGCCCGCAGATGGAGCGTGACGGGGCCGGCAAGTTTCACGCGGGCCGTTCCCAGGAAGCCTCTGCGGCCTGCCGACTCGATCCGGTAGCCGCCCGCGATCGGAGTCGCCGTGCATCCCTTCGCCACGAGCCCGTCGAAGCCTCCCGCCGAAGGAACGTCCGCGGCGGGGGCACGGTAGGCGGGGTTTATCCGCGGGATCACGGCTGCCGTGTCGGCGATGAGCCGATCGATGATCCCCTCCAGCGCTCCGACCCGGTCCGGCATCGTTGCCGCGAGGTTCTGCGTTTCGCCAATGTCGTCCCGGAGGTTGTAGAGTTCGTGGGTGACGCCCTCCTCCGGTGACGGCTCCGTGCGGCGGATCAGTTTCCAGTCGGCCTGATGCACGCTCGCACCGTGCGGCCGGCCCGGAAACCAGATGACGTAGGATTCCCGGGCCGTGGTGGCCGTGCCCCGCAGCACGGCGGCATAGGAACTGCCGTCCTTCGTCTGGGCCGGCTGCGGGGGCAGGCCGGCCATCTCCAGCACCGTCGGGTAGATGTCGGTGCAGCCGACCAGGGCGTCACTGCTCGTGCCCGGCTGCACGCGACCGGGAAACCGCACGATGAGGGGCACGCGGACGCCCCCCTCGTAGAGCCTGCCCTTGCCCTCGCGCAGGGGCGCGTTGTTGGTGGGCGGTTCGTGGCCCGTCCACTTCTGGTAGCTCACTGTCGAGGGGTCCGCGGCACGTTCACGGGCCTGCGACTTCGGATCCGACTCGGTGTTGCTGGACGTGTTGCCGCCGTTGTCGCTCGTGAAGATGAACAGCGTGTCGTCGGCGAGTCCCAGCCGGTCGAGCGTGTCGAGGATCCGGCCGAGGCTCTCGTCGATGCTCTTGAGCATCGAGGCCATGACGGGATTCTTCTGGCGGCCTGTCGGATCGGTCCGCGTCGCCATGGCGGCCGTGATCGACTCCTTGTGCCCCCACGGTCCATGGACGCCGTAGTGCCAGAGGTTGAGAAAGAAGGGGCGGTCGCGGTTGGCGGTGACGAAACGGATCGCCTCTTCGGTGAGGCGGTCGGTGATGTACTCGCCGGAAGGGCCGTCGGTGATCGTGCCCACGACCCGCCTGCTGCCCGGCGTCGGCGGACTGCCGGCCGGCGTCACGCCGTAGGGGGAGAAGTAGCCGCCCGGCGGGCCCGGGTCCGGATGGCAGTGAAACGCGACGTCGAAGCCTTGCCGCTCGGGCCAGTGCGGCTCGGTCAGGCCGAGGTGCCACTTGCCGATGTGCGCGGTGCGATAGCCCGCATCGCGGAGCGCCTCGGCGAGCGTGTATTCCCCGGGATCGAGAAAGGTTTTGCTGCTTGGATAGAGCATTTTCTGGTGCGCCGGCCCGGAGTCGGGGAGCGACCGCTCGGCGGGCGGTGTGTGGCCGACAGCGGACGTGATACCGTGCCGGGCCGCGTTCTTTCCGGTGAGCAGGCAGGCCCGTGTGGGCGAGCAGAGCGGCTGCGAATAGGCCCGCGTGAACCGCATGCCCTGCGCCGCCAGCCGGGCCATGTGGGGCGTGTCGTAATACCGGGATCCGTAGGGCGTCGAGTCCATCCAGCCCATGTCATCAACAAGGAAGAGGATGACGTTGGGTGGTCGCGAGTCGGCAGCCTCGACGCCGCCGTCGCGGGCGAGGACCGCCGTCAGGATCGCCAGTGTGGCGACGAGGTCACGCAGACGCGGCATGGAGATGGGCAGTCCGTGGAGGAAGGGAGGAAACAAATCACGCTGTGCACAAGGATTGTTCCGGCACGGCCGGTTTGTCAACGGTCGGTCACGGCCTCGGGTGCGGAGGTTTGCGAAGCGGCCGACGACCGGGCTACCCTCACGGAATGTTCGGAAGCCCTCCTGAGGATCATCGCTCATGGGTCGCATGCACTGGCTGATGCTCGCATTCGGATACTGGCTGCTCGGCTCCGCCTGGCTTGGCGCTGCAGAACCGCCCCGCTGGAACATCCTCTTCGTCTTCGCCGACGACATGGGCCGCCATGCCTCCTGCTACCGGTCGCTCGACCCGCGGCCCGGCCTCGACGATTTCGTCAGCACGCCGGCCATCGACCGATTGGCACGCGAGGGGGTGCTCTTCCGCCATACGTTCGTCAGCTCCCCCTCCTGCACACCCTGCCGCTCGTCACTCATGGCCGGCCGCCACTTCTTCCAGTGCGGCCGGGGCGCGATCCTGCGGAACGCCGTCTGGGACGAGTCGATTCCCTCGTTTCCGCTCCTGCTGGAGGAGGCGGGCTACCGGATCGGCAAGTCGTACAAGGTCTGGAGCCCCGGCCAGCCGGCCGACGCCCCGTTCGGCGGCCAACGCCGGGCGTTCGAGAAGGCGGGACGGCTGCCCAACAATTTCTCCGAAACCGTCACCCGCATGATGACCGACGGCGTGTCGTTCGCCGCGGCCCGCGACGCGGTCGTCGCCCAGGTCCGTGAGAATTTCCGGGCGTTCATGGCAGAGGGGGGCGACCGGCCGTGGCTCTTCTTCTGCGGCCCCACGACCACGCACCGTACCTGGGTGAAGGGCTCCGGCAAGGCGCTTTGGGGCATCGACCCGGACAGGCTCCGCGGGCGGATGCCGGCGTTTCTCCCCGACGTGCCGGAGGTCCGCGAGGACGTCGCCGATTACCTCGGCGAGGTGCAGGCGATCGACGCGTATGTTGCAACGCTCGTCGCCGAACTCGAGGCGACGGGGATGCTCGGCCGCACGCTGGTCGTCGTGAGTGGCGACCACGGCATGCCGGGAGTGCCGGCCGGAAAGTGCGAACTCCATGACCAGGGCACGGCCGTCACGCTTGTCGCGCGGGTCCCCGGCGGCACGCCGGGGCGCGTGGTGGACGACTTCGTGTCGCTTCCCGATCTCGCGCCGACGTTCCTGGAAATCGGTGGCGCGCCGCGGCCCGCCGGGATGACGGCGGGCAGTCTGCTGCCGCAGTTGCTTTCGAACCGCAGCGGCCAGATCGATCCGGCCCGCACGTTCGTGATCACCGGCCGCGAACGGCACGTCGATGTCGCCCGCGACGGCAACCTTCCCTACCCGATGCGGGCGATCCGCACGGCCGACCACCTCTTCATCCGCAACTTCGCCCCCGACCGTCTGCCGATGGGCAGCCCTGGCATCGCGGCCGCCGGTGCCGCCGCCGACGCCGAGACACTCGAACAGGACACGTTCGCCGCCTATCCCGACATGGATGCCGGGCCGACGAAGTCGTGGCTGATCCGGCACGGCGACGAGCCGACCTGGCGCTGGCTGCTCGACTACGCGTTCGCGACGCGGCCGGCCGAAGAACTCTACGACCTCCGGTCCGATCCGGATCAGGTTCGCAACGTCGCCGCCGATCCGGCCCACGCCACGGCCCGCCGGGATCTGGCGGACAGACTCGACGCGATCCTGCGGGCGGCGGGCGACCCACGGCTGTCGGTCGACGTGCCGTTCGAGCGGCCGCCGTTCACCGACGTCGAGATGAGCAGCCGGCCTTGAATCCCGGGTGCCGGGCCGGCATGCGGCCGGAGGCGGCGCCGCGCGGGAAATCCACAGATTGCAGCGACCGTGGGCAGAGCGGCGGGCGGACGAGAGTAGTGATCTCCCGCACACTCCTTGCGGGATGCCGCCGCCCGCCAACAGGCCCGTCGAATCGCAGCGATCCAGATCACCTGATGCTTCGGGCGGCGGAGGGGCGGCATCCCCTGAGACGTCCATCGCCCCCCGCGGCCGCAATTTGTCTTGACAATAGTTTCGCCGGATCTTGTGGCCGTCCGAGGTGGGACCTATCGTCTCCGCAGAGGACAGCGCCAGTTGTTTGTCCCTCTCTTCCCATCAACCGGGGGCTACCGATGCGGGTCTCGTCGTTTTTCGCGTATCGCCCGCGTCGCGGCTTCACCCTGGTCGAACTTCTGGTCGTGATCGCCATCATCGGGACGCTGGTCGGGCTTCTGCTTCCGGCGGTGCAGGCGGCCCGCGAGTCGGCCCGTCGTTCGGCCTGCGGAAACAAGCTCAAGCAGCTCGCTCTGGCGATGCACAACTACGAGTCGACCAAGCGGGCGTTTCCATCCAACTATTTCGGTGCGGAGGCGGGCACTCAGTGGAACCATTGGGCCTCGTTGAATGCCACCTGCCTGATCATGCCGTTCCTCGAGGAGGCCGGTCTGTACTCCGCGCTGATGGCGGCAAGGTCCGATTCCAGTTTTGCCACCGCGGCACAGACGCTGACTCGGAAAAAAGTGCCCGCAATGATCTGCCCTTCGGATGAGCCTCCTGTGAGCCGGCCCGCGGCCTGGTCGGCCACGGATGACCTCGGGCAGGCGAATTATGCCTGGTCCACGGGCAGCCAGCCGCGGGGCTACAACACGCGGGTGACGGCGAATGGCTTCATGCATCAGGAGAAGCGGGGGGAGCTGAATCCGGTCGCCCCGCGGACCGAGGTGTCGCCTGCTTGGCCGGGATTCAAGGTTTCCGATTTTACCGACGGCACGACGAAGGTGATCATGGCCGCCGAACAGCTCAGCGGCAGCGGCGCCAACACGGCGATCTTTCCGAGAAACATCGCCTTGCAGGCCAACAACGATCTCATCATTGCGATTGCGGACAAGAATTTTCCCACGCAAGCGGAAATCGACACGATTGCCGCCGCTCAGCAAACGCCGACGGCGTGGCTGGGAAACAACGGCATGGCATGGGGCTTCTTAGGCAGTTCTTCCTCGACACTCAACATGGCGGCGCCACCAAACTGGAGCAGCCCATCGGGTGGCGGTGCCTCCGGCGCCACGCTGGCCTACGACTTTCCGATGGGGCTCTTTCCTGCCCGCAGTCGCCATCCGGGCGTCGTGAATGCAGTCATGGTCGACGGCGCCACGAGGACGTTCAGTGACGGCATCGATCTCCTCACCATCCAGCGACTCGGCAACCGCAAGGATGGTTTGCAGGTGGTGGTGCCATGACGTGGATTGGGGGGCTTGTCGCGTTCATCATCATGGCGGCATGCATGGTGACGGGCTGCTCGGGCGGCGTCAGGGACCGTGAGCTTCCCTTCACACCCGACCCGGTCGCCGAAGCCAAAGCACTCCTGAACCTCTATGCCAGCGGGCAGCCGGTGGGCAGCGAGTCGATGATGTTCGATGACCTCGTCACGAGAGTCTCGGCGGTCGATCAGGCTAAGGCCGCCGAGTTGCGGACGTTTTTCGACGACCTTGCCGCCCGTCGCGGGCCGGACAAGGCCAAGGCGAAAGCGTTGGCTGAAGCCTGGTGAGGCCGGCACGCCACTCGCCAGAACCACCTGACGACACATCATCTTTGACAATCCCCATGAAACTCACCCTCGCCCTCCTCACCGCCCTCGTGCTCGCACCGCTGGGCCCGGTCCGCGCAGCCGATGCGTCGCCGACGAGGCCCAATGTCGTCTTCATCCTCGCCGATGACCTCGGCTACATGGACGTCGGCGCGAACAACCCGGACACATTCTACGAGACGCCGAATATTGATCGGCTAGCGAAGCAGGGAATGCGTTTTACCAATGGCTACGCCGCCTGCTGTGTCTGCTCGCCCACGCGCGGCAGCATCATGACGGGAAAGTATCCGCCGAGATTGGGAATCACGGACTGGATTCCGGGAAGCAACAGACCGCACACACTCCGTTCCGCACCCAATGCCTATCATCTCGCCCTCGAAGAAGTGACCGTTGCGGAAGCCTTCCGCGACGCCGGCTACGCGACCTTCTTTGCCGGCAAATGGCATCTCGGTGGCGGCAGCTTTTCCCCCAATGCCCAGGGGTTCGGTCCCGGCCTCGTGTCCAGTCATGGCAATCAATTCTGGTATCCGCCCTCGACCGTCCCGCCGCCGGACGCGAAGGATGACCCCAAGACCACCGACCGCATCGCGAACGAGGCGGTGCGTTTCATCGCAGCGTACAAAGACCGACCATTCTTTCTCTACCTGCCATTTCTCGCGCCGCACAACAAGATCGGAGCGAGGGACGATCTGGTCACGAAATACCTACGAAAGAAAGCCTTCGCACCAGCAGACGCCTCGGGACGGGAGGGCGGCCGCACGGTGAATCTGGTGCAGAACAACGCCGTCTATGCCGCCATGCTCGAACAACTCGACACCGGCATTGGCCGCGTGCTTGCCGCGCTGGAAAACAACGGCCTCGACGGGCAGACCATCGTTATCTTCACCTCAGACAACGGCGGCCTCTCCACGAGCGAAGGCAGCCCGACCTCCAACGTTCCGCTGCGCGGAGGCAAAGGCTGGCCCTACGAAGGCGGTGTCCGCGAGCCCTGGATCATCCGCGCACCGGGCGTGACACAACCCGGCAGCACCTGCGCCGTGCCGGTGATCACCAACGACTTCTACCCCACCCTGCTGGCGCTGGCCGGCCTCCCTTTGCTGCCGCGGCAGCACATCGACGGCATGAGCCTCGTGCCGCTGCTCAAAGGCGAGGCCCTGCATCGTGGCAAGCCGCTGTTCTGGCACTACCCGCATTATTCAAACCAAGGCGGCGGGCCGCATGGCGCGATTCGCGAGGGCGATTGGAAACTCATCGAGTGGTATGAAGACGGCGCGTTGGAACTCTACAACCTCCTCGAGGACATCGGCGAAAAGACCAACCTCGCCGCGCAGCATCCCGACAGAGTGAAGACGCTGCACGGGCAGCTCATCGCGTGGCGAAAAGAGGCGGGCGGCCTGATGCCGACGCCAACCCCCAACGACAATTCCAAAGCCCGGAACGATCGTCCCTCGACCTCCACTCCCATCCAATGAAACGCGCATTCACACTTCTTTCCGCCCTGCTGCTCGTCCCACTGTCCGCGCTGCACGCGGCGGACCAGCCGAACATTGTCGTGATTCTCGCCGACGACTACGGCTACGGCAGCGCGGGGTGCTACGGCGCGAATCCGGCGCTCGTGCACACACCACATATTGACCGGCTGGCGAAAGAAGGCCGGCGATTCACCGACGCGAACACCACGTCCTCGGTCTGCTCGCCGACGCGTTACTCGGTGATCACCGGGCGCTATTGCTGGCGCACGTCGTTGAAGCACGAGGTGCTCAGCACGTTCGCGCCGCTGCACATCGAGACGACGCGGCCAACGGTGGCTTCGCTGCTGAAACACAAGGGCTATGCGACTGCGGCGGTTGGCAAATGGCACCTCGGCTATGGGACGGCGGACGAGTCGCCGAAGTGGCGCACGGATTACGCGGCGGAGCTTTCGCCGGGGCCGCTCGACATCGGCTTCCAGTATCACTTTTCCGTGCCGAGCAATCACGGAGACGTGACGGGCGTCTTCGTCGAGAACCGCTTCGTGTATGGCCTGCGCAGCGGCACCATTCCGGCCGGATTGAAGATCGCCGGACCGGTGCCGGACTCGGATGATTTTCAGCCGACCTATACGGCGGCCGACACGGCGAATGCCGCGACGAACGCGAAGATCCTCGACCTCGACGCGCCTCGCAGGAAGAACGCGCGCGTGATGAAGGTGCTCACCGACAAGGCGACGGCCTGGTTGGCCCAGCAGCCGAAGGAGAAGCCCTTTTTCCTCTACTTCGCGCCTGTCGCGGTGCACAACCCCGTCACACCCGACCAGGACCTTGCGGGCCGGAGCAAGGCGGGGCTCTATGGCGACTGGATTCATGAACTCGACCGCAGCGTCGGGCGCATCCTCGACACGCTCGACGAAATGGGTGTCGCGCAGAACACGCTGGTGATTTTCTCCAGCGACAACGGCGGCGTGTCCAAGCCGGAGAATGACCGCCTGATTCAGACGACGGCGTCCAAGGCTGGCCTCCAAATCAACGGCGACCTGCGCGGCAGTAAACACGACGTCTGGGAAGGCGGCTTCAAGGTGCCGTTTCTCGTGCGTTGGCCCGGAAAGGCGGAGGCGGGTACGGTGTGCCGGCAGATGATCAGCCTCGCGGACATCTTCGCGACTACGGCGGCGATCGTCGGTGAGCCGTTGCCGGAAGCGTCGCAGGCCGCCGAAGACAGCCGCAGTTTTCTCCCCGCGATTCTCGGCGAGCCGGCGAAACCGGTTCGTGACGACATGATCGTGCATAGTGCCGAGGGCGTGTTTGCGATTCGCAAAGGACCGTGGAAATGGATCGAGGGCGTGCCGGTGGACGACATCAAGCCCGCCAAGCGAAAATTGCAGGCCGCGCAGCTGCGGTCGCAGCTCTACAACACGCTCGACGATCCCGCCGAGACGAAGGACGTGAGCGGGCAGCATCCCGATGTGGTCGCTGAACTGCGGGCGTTGTTGAATCGCTATCGCGACGGCGGCTTCAGCCGCGACCTGCCGCCAGCCGCCGCGAAGTCCGCTGTGCCGAACGCCGGCTCGCTGTCCTCCGAGGCTCCACAGGCCAGTCCCGCCCGGCGTGTGCTGTTTCGTCAGCCGGAGATGGCGGGTTTTGGCGACCGTATGTATGTCCAGGCACGGGTTCCCGCGGGCGAGTTCGCCATGGTGGGCTGGCAGAAAAACCCGTTCACCCCGGACGGCAAACTCCTCCCTGTCGGCTGGGACGCCGGGGCCAAGACAGGGCTGGCCGTCTCCGGCAATCGGCCGGCGGCCCAGCGGGGTATGCGGGACGTGGCGGTGGCGACGACGGCCCAGATGTCGGGCGACGCAGTCGGGGCCTTTTTGTGTTCCGCCGATCTTTCCGGCGGCGGAACCGATGCGCAGGGGCGTCCGCTGCCGGGCTCGGACGGGTACAAGATGATGATCACCCCGCAGATCCTCTTCGCACCGAAGACCGCCATCCGCCCCTTCTGCAGCGAAAACAGCCGGCTCGATCTCTCACTGGACCTACAGGTTCCGGTCGCCACATGCGGAGAGAAGAAGGGCAGCCTCGCCTACGTGAACCCCGTGTTGCTCCTGGTTGATCCGCAGCGCGGCGTCAAAATCTCCTATGTGGTGGATCTGTTCTCGCGGCGTTCGAGAAGCAATCCGCGAAAGGTGATTCAGCATATCGCCCATGACGGTCCGACGAACAGTTGGATGATCCAATGCAACCTGGTGTCGGGCAACCCCTGGGTGGACATCGGGAAGGACTCGGAGATGTTCCAGACGGCACCGTGGAGTGGCTGGCGCCATTTTTCTTGCACGCTTACCCGCGCCCATTTCGTGGCCGCACTGAAGGCGCTGCAGGAACAAGAGCCGGAAACGAATACTTCGCTCGACCCCGGCGACTTCCAGTTGCGATCCTTCCACCTCAATGCCGAGATAACCTTTGAGACCGCCCCCGCGGAGCTGGGCTGGTCCATGCGGCGGGCGCTGCTCAGGCATCAGGAATAAAGCGAGGCTCGAGAGAACACGCCCACACCAACACGCCGCATGATCATCACCGCCCTGCTGTTCGTGCCCCCTTCCACCAGACTGTCTCGACATTCCTTGTCCCCAGACCTCACACCTGACTCTCTTTATCCACCCATGAAACATTCACCCATGAAACATCGCTTCTTCAACGCTTTGCAGGCAGACCGGTCCAGGATCGTTGCAGCGTGTGGAATGATCGTTTCAGCTGTTTGCGTTTCTGCCCTTTCCCCTGGTCTGCCTCTGGCCGCGGCACCTGGTGATGTACCGGCAAAGCGTCCGAACGTTTTGTCTTTCCAGAGCGACGGCCAATCTATCCCCCGCACCGGCTTCAACGGAGAGCCGGTCGTGAAGTCACCCGCCGGAGCGCCCGCGGCATGCCTTCCCGCCAGCGGGGAATTCACGCTCGTGGCGGAACTGGCGGATGTGCCCGCCAGCGGCGATGTCACGCTGGCGGGCGAGTCGTCAAGCGATGGCGGCGAACGCTGGGGCCTTGCCGTCGTGGGGGACGGCGAGGAACGCCGGTTGGTGTTTGAACTGCGGGTCAGCGCGGACCCCTCTCTCGCCGAGGAGGTGGAAAACAATTTCAAAAAGGAGCGGTTTTTCACAACGGCTCGCGATGTGGCTGACGCCAAGGACGGGCTCTTCCGGGTGAGTGCTCCCCTGCGGTTGATCGGAGGCGGCTCGCACACGGTCACCGTCCGGATGGCTCCGCCGGCATGGGAAATGGATCTTTTCGTGGACGGCGTTCTCCTGGATGTCGAATGGCCGCTGGGTGCCATAGTGGGGTCGGGAAAGCCCCGGATATCGGATCCGGCGGTGAAGGCGTTGAACGTGGAGGCCGGCGCAGCGACGGATCAAACGATCATCGCCCGCAGCGGTGGGAAAGAAGCGGTGTCACGCCGCGCGGTGGAGATCTTTGGACCGGACAACAGCAGCCCGCCGTACTTCCGTCCACGCGGATTCAACACCCATGCGGGGGACGCGGCCCCGCTGTTCGACGGAGACCGCTGGCACCTTTTCTACCTCAAGGACCGCAGCCACTGGCAGCGCCGCTGGGGATGGGGAGGGCTTACCTACGGCCATATCTCCAGCGTTGATCTGGTGCATTGGGTGGAGCATCCCGACGCGGCGAAGCCGGGTCCCGATGAAGGGGCAGTCTGGACCGGCTCATTCTCAAAACTCGGAGGGGAATATGTCGGGCTTCAATGGAACTTGAAATTGGCGCCCACGGTGCGGAAAGGAAAAACATCGGTGGGGGTGACGATCACCCGCAGCCAGGATGGGATTCATTTCGAGGGCGGCACACCGCTTGGCGGGGTGGCCGGTGGCGATCCGGACATCTTTGAAATGGAGGGCAGCGGATACGGGCTCCTCACGCGCGGCTCCCGCGACAAACAACGCCAGATCTTTTTTTACACGTCCACGGACCTGCGCAACTGGAGGGAGGAAAAATCGCCGTTTGCGTTCGCGCCGACGAATTGCGATTGTCCTCACTACTTCCAGTTCCAGGGTGGGCACTACTTCTTTTCCTCCCGCACGGCACGAAAGGCGGAGAGCCTTCGAGGGCCATGGCAGGATATCCCGCATTCCTCGCTCGGGGTTCCAAAAACAGCCCCCTACAAGCATGGGAGACGACTCATCGCCGGCATGGTCGGCGACGGTGGATGGGGCGGCGACTCCGTGATCCACGAACTGCTGAAAATGCCTGACGGGACGCTGGGCGAAAAATTCGTGCCCGAGATGACCCCGCTGCGCGGTGAGATCCTGAACCTGCAAGCCGCTCCCTTGATCGGCTCCTCAGAAGCCGGCGACCGGAGCGTCGTCGTGAAATCCTCCGGAGACTTTGCGGCGGCGGTGATCGATGGTGTTCCGACGCTGGCCCGTATCTGCCTAACCGCCCGGCCTTCCGCCGGATGCAAAACCTTCGGGCTCGTATGCAGGGGGACGGGCGACTACACCGGCGGCACCGGCCTGGTTTTCCAACCGGCGGAGAAAACGGCTTCCTTCTGCCGAGTGGCCGGGCCGGGCAAACACGTCATTGCGCCCGGGATGGGAAGTGTCACACACGTCGATCAGCCGGCTGCACTCGACATCATCCTTGGACCGGAAGGCCTGATCGATATCCAACTGAACGGACAACAGTGTTTGGTCAAACGCGGAACAAAGGATCCTTCGCACAACAGACTCTTCCTTTTCTCAGAGGGAGGAAACGTCGCCTTCGACCTGATTGAAATCCGAAAATGGGAAGCCTCGACCACCGTAGAATGAGAGCGATGCCCTTGGGTGGACCTTACACCCGACAGTGCCTGCTCGCCCGCCGGTTAGATCCGATCTCGTGTCGCGGCCGCGGAAGCATCGGCACCGAGCGAGTAATGATTCATCCCCGCATTGCACCGTGCCAGCCAGCCCCCGTCAACGCCGTGCCTCACTGATGCCAAGACAAATCAGCGGTGTTTGTTCATTCTGGCGGCGTGGCGGCGCGAGGCGCTGTTCTCGGCCAAAACAGCAGTCATACTCAAGCCGATGGAAGCGTCAAAACGGAGCACGAGCGTCGAGCCGGAGGCCTGGGTCGCAGGCGAGGTGCTCATCGACCTCATCCCCGACGGGGCAGGGGGTAGGCGGGCGATGGTCGGCGGCGGCAGTGCCAACACCGCCAAGGCGTTGGCTCGCCTCGGCATCAAGACGTGTTTCGTCGGCGGCATTTCGACCGATGACCACGGCCGCGCGGCCCGAGCCGAGTTCGAGGCGTTTGGAGTCGATCTCGGCCGCTCGCTCACGAGCGGAAAGCCCACCGCCCTTGCGGAAGTGTCGCTCGATCGCCACGGAAGCGCGTCGTATGCCTTTCGTTTGGCCGGCACGGCGACGTTTGACTTCAGCGACTGCTGGCTTCCTTCCGGCACGCCTGCGGTCGTGCACGTGGGCACGCTCGCGACGATCGTTGAACCGGGCTGCGACGCGCTGCACCGGTGGGCGGGCGAACTGTCGTGCCCCGTGGTCTACGATCCCAACGTACGGCCGAGTGTGCTCGGCGATCGGGCAAAGTATCGGGCGATCGTCGATCGCTGGATCGCGATCAGCGACGTCGTGAAGCTCTCGGACGACGATCTGTCCTGGCTCCATCCCGAGGCCCGCGGGCTCTCGGGCGCGATCGGGATCGCGCGGGCCAGCCTTGCGCAGGGCCCGGCGCTCGTGGTGATCACCCGCGGCGCGGCCGGCCTCGTGGGCGTGACAAAGGATCACGTGATCGAGGTCCCGGGCGTCGTGGTGAACGTCATCGACACGGTCGGCGCCGGCGACACCGTTGGCGCGGTGCTGGTCGAAGCCATTATCGCCCACGGCCTGCATGGGCTCTGTGGCGATCACCTGCCAGACGTACTCGAAAGGGCAGCCCGTGCGGCTGCCATGACGTGTTCACGCGCGGGAGCCCAGCCGCCGCATGCGGCTGAAATCGCGTTGTAATCACGGCGTATCGCCGTTCGTCGACCGCCGACGCACGAGGCGCGTATCGAGCAGAATGTCGCGGGCCGGCAGGCCCGGGTGTTCGATCCGCTCCCGCATGGCCTGCATCGCCATCGTGCCGAGCGCCCGGCAGGGCTGATGGATCGTCGTCAGCGGCACCCGCAGCAGGCAGGCGTAGCGAACGTCGTCGAATCCCGCGACGCGGGCCTCGCGGGGCACTTCCACCCCCAATTCATCGAGGGTGTGGAGCAGGTTGGCGGCCGTGACGTCGTTCCCGCACACAAACGCGGAGTCGCGGCCGCTGCGGACCAGTTGCCTCACGAATGCCGGATCGGCCGGATCGCCGAACTGCACCCAGCGCGGGTTGGGCTCGATGCCGGCTTCGCGAAGCGCGTCGCGGTAGCCGGAGATCCGCAGGCCGATGGTAGGGGCTGACATCGGCCGAGCCACGAAAAAGATCTGCGTTTCGCCCCGCGCGATCAGGTCGGCGACCAGCATGTGGGCGGCCCGCCGATGGTCGATCGAGACGAGGTCGAAGCGGCTTCGCTGCGGATGCGGCACGATGTCGCGATCGAGGAGCACGACTGGGATGCCCGCCTCGTCGAGCAGCGTCGCCACCGCCTCGTTGACGGAAACGCGGTCGGCGGTGAGTTCCACCGGGGCGAAGAACACTCCGCCCACCTGCTGGCGAACATAGCTTTGAGCCAGGGCGACGGCCTGCTCGCCGGAGGCTGCAACGCCGGGCCTGCTGGCGTGGCCCCAGACGAGCGCACAGTGCACGGTAGCGGCTTCCGCGGCGATCTGGCTGCAGATCGGCTCGAAAATCTCCGTCTCACCGAGGCCCGGGATGATCAGGCCGAGCAGCCTCGTCGCGGGGTGGGATGTCTTCCGCACGAACGTGCCGGCCCGCGTCCGGCGCTCGATAAGCCCGTCGGCCACGAGCCGCTGCATCGCCCGGGTGACGGTGGGCCGCGACGCCTTGAATTTCTTGACCAGATCGACCTCGGTCGGCAGCCGTTGCCCGGACGCCAGCTGGCCGGCCACGATCTCCGCGGCCAAGGCGTCGTAAATCTCTTGGTGTTTAGGGCGGCGGGGCGCTGGCATCTCCATGAGGGTAGCATCGCCCACCGGAGGTTTCTATTCGTTCTGACAATAATGAGGTCAGCCCCTGCAGCACAAAGGCTCGCCGGCCGGATACAGTGCCGAACGTCTTCCGGAGACTGATCCGGAAGATCCTGGCACATCTCGGCGAACCGCTCGAATCTGACCTGCCCCCCTTAAACGGCACCGCTTCCAGAGGGAGAATCTGGGGGGGGTGAACGTCAACCGCCAGTCTCAGCACCACCAGAGACGGGAGCCGCTCTGGCCGGATGGCGGGGCATCCAACCGGCGGCAGGCGGATGGGCTGAGCATTTTGCCTGGGCTCAGCAGCACGCATATCGTTGCTGATTGTTTGATTCGCCTCTCGAAGAAGTCCCGTCTATGTTAAAAATGCTCGGTCTTGGTCTCGCCATCTGTGCCTCCTCAATTGCCATCTCCGCCGAACTCGTCACCCAACCAACGCCCATGATCACATCAGACACGTCAGTGATTGCCGCTCTTCAGACGTCAGCCGCCATGCATCTCACCGCGATCGAACACTACTCGACTCTGGCCGAACATCTTGATCGCTGGGGCTATTCACAACTTGGCGAGAAGTACCGAGCCGATGCTGAGGAAGAACGTGGTCATTTCAAGAAATGCGTAGAGCGTCTTGAATTTTACGACGTGTCCCCTGTTCTGACACACCCTGCACCGTCGTGGCCGAGGCACGATTTCGCGGGCATCTTGGTCGCCAACATGCAGTTGGAACAGAAGACCGCTATCGCCGAGCGGGCCAATATTCTTGCGTCACGTGCCGTTGGCGACGAATTGTCGGCTCTGGTGTTCGCGGAATTGCTGGAAGGTAGCGAGGAGTCCATCAAGGACATTCAGGCGGTTCAGTCCATGATCAAGCAGATCGGACTGGACAACTACCTTGCCGACAAGATTTAGTGACGCGTGCGTTTGAGCGTCGACTTCCAGCCTGAATGGGCGGAACTCACCTGCCTGAGGGACGACGACGAGATCGCCCGCCAGCCGCTCCTGATCGGCCCGGTGGATGTGCTTCAGGCGTAGCCGTACCCCGGTTCCTTGCAACAGTTACAGGCCGAATAAGGCGGTCGGTTTGCTGCTGTTTTCCGCGTCCAGCAGCCCCCGTATGTCGTCTTCCAGTGGTTCGACGCCATCGCCGAACTACCATTGCGGTAAAAGAGGAGACGACATGATTAAAGCCAATAAAGACTCGAAGAAGATCGAAGAGGTCATCAAGATGTGCCAAGCGGCCATCGCGAAGCAAGTGGAGCAGAACCACAAAGGCGGTTTCGGTATCGACGATTACACGGATGGCCGAACCGTTGGCGGCGCAAGCTTGGCTCGAAACATACTCCGACTGATCGGCAGCGCGTACTAACACGCCTCGCGCCGGTTCCAAGAAATACCCCGCCTCGCCGTTTTTTCAGGGCCAAGGAGGAGGCATTCCCGGCTGCTTCGGCGTAAAAGCGTCTCTCGCCTCGGCGTCGCTGAGTAGCCCTCGTCTTCGCAACATCTCCACAACTTGCGCGTATTCGGCTGACTGCTCTTTCCTGATGCGGCGTGCGCCATGAACGCGGATGAGGTCCGCAATGCTCCGCCCCCAACGATTCGCCATCGCGGCGTTTGCCTCGCGACTGACAAGCAGCAAGACCATGTCGTACCTATCTTCTGAGAAGGCGTCGACTATTGGTGGTCCGCCGTACTCAGACATGTGGTTGACATCTGCTCCTTCATCAAGCAATAGCTGCACATTCTTTTTGGCACCAGCCTTAACGGCCAGTTGGAGTAGGGTTTCTCTTTGCTCCGGGTCAGGGATGTAGTCCGGGGCCAGACCGTGGCCGATCGCCGCCCTCAGAAACCCCGGATCTTCGTCGATCACGATCTGCTCAATGACCGTCTTCGGGATGCCGCCCCACGTGTTGTAGAACGACTCTTCCAAGTCCGCATCGAGAACAGCACCGTTCTTGAGAAGCAGTTCAAACGCTGGCACGTTTCGCTTGGCAACGGCCCACAGGAGCATGGTGAGGCCATGCTTACCCCGACCGTTGACGTCGGCTCCGTCACGAAGGGCTGACTCCATCGCGGCCACGTCTCCCCGCGAGATGCTTTCTGCAAGACGGCGCTGAAGCGGGTCAGTGAACGTATTGTTGGCCGTCGCCCGTTTTATTCGGGCCCAGCGTTCCTCGACAGGGATGCCCTCATTTGCAAACGTGATTGCGAGTGCCGTAAAGACGCACGCTGCGGGGGCGAGGGTGACTGCCAGCAGCAAGATGCCGATCCATGGCCGTCCCTGCCGGTAAAGCTTCCAAGCCTTCACGCTGGCGGCGAGGAACATCCATGGCCACCCCACGGCGAGGAGCCACGCCAGCCATGCGAATAGAGAACCGCCCGAATCCGGGGCGTCAAAAATGAAGCAACATATGAAAAGCCCCAGCGGCAACCATGGAATCGCAATAAGACCGCCGACGAGTTCGAGGCCAATCAGCGCCCACCGTGCTGTTGTGTTTTTCGATTGCATGGACAACCCCGCCGATGCGTAGCCGACCGGACGAATCTGGATGGCTGGCCCTCAAAGAAAAGCGATCACATCTTAGCCTGTTGATCGCTCGGCCATTGCGGGCTGCCCCGCTAGGTAAACCCGTCGGCTCAGATGCGGTTTTCGCCTTGAGTCCCGCGGCTCGCTCACCTGAAACGAGCCTGCTGTTGGCGAGCGTGTGCTGGTTTTTGGGTAGGATTCCTGCGACTTCATCAGGGAGCAGGATCGAGATGTCGGAACCACGCTATGCCCAGGCGATCACACTCCCTCCCTATAGCTATGTTCCGGGCCATGACTTACCTCACCCAGTGAACAACCCTGCCGGCCACCTCTATGCCGTCCGGGATTCAGCCCACGAGCCCCCGGTCGCTGCCGCCGTGCTCGCTGACCTGCCGACTGTCCTTCATTCTCGCCGCCGTGCTCTTGCCGCTACGCTCGCCGACAATTCCCGGTGGCTCCACGCTCTCGACCTCTTCAACGCGGGCTTCTACTGGGAGGCTCATGAAGTGTGGGAGAGCTTCTGGAACGCACTTGGCCGAACGACCACCGAAGCTCTTTTCGTCCAAGGGCTCATTCACCTGGCTGCCGCCGCTGTCAAAATCCGTGAAGGAAAGCCCACAGGCGTAGCCCGACACAGCCAGCGAGCCCGGGAGCTACTTGGCGACCTGGAAGCGGCCGATGTTGGCGGCACCCTCGGGCTCGCTCAAGACAGCATTTCAGCCGTGGTCACCGAGCTTGAGCGCTTCACCCCGGAATGCTGGCACACCTCGAGGACGCCAGTCGTGCGGGTGCT
>CAMCQY010000039.1 GCA_945877135.1 Candidatus Kuenenia stuttgartensis | reverse complement strand
CCACTGCCGGCGCCGGCCCCCGCTGGGCGCGGCATTGCACGAGGCAGTCAAACGGCTCGTCGCCCACCGGCTCGAGCCAGGTCGCCTCGCCCGCCACCAGCTCCGTGTCGGGCACCTCCTCTCGATCTCCCACCACGATCCGGCAGGTGGCGGGTTCGATCCGCACGACGTAGAGCGGCCTGCCCACGGCCAGCTTGAGTCCGTGCCGCTGGCCCACCGTGAAGTGTTCGATGCCCGGGTGTTGCCCGAGCACGCGTCCGTCCCGGGTGACGATCTCGCCTGCGCGGGAGCCGCCGAGCCGGTGACCGACGAGCCGCGCATGCTCACCCGACGCGACGAAGCAGATTTCCTGGCTGTCTGGCTTGTCGGCGGTGATGAGCCCGAGTGCTGCTGCCCGACGGCGGACATCGTCTTTCGCCATTCCCCCCACTGGCAACAGCATCCGGCCCAGTCGCTCAGGCGACACGTCGAAGAGCACGTAGGACTGATCGCGGGCGGAGTCGTGACCGCGAAAAATCTGCGGTCGGCCGTTCACCGCATGGATCAGCCGGGCGTAGTGTCCCGTGGCCACATGCGTCGCCCCGACGGCGTCGGCATGATCGAAGAGCCTGCCAAACTTGATCCACGAGTTGCACCGCACGCAGGGATTGGGCGTGCGGCCGCGGCCATACTCCGTGGCGAAATAATCGATGATCCGGCTGAAGTCGTCGGTCAGGTCGAGTGCGAAGAGCGGAATTCCCAGCCGGTCGGCCACCCGCCTCGCATCGAGGGCGTCGGTGACGCTGCAGCAGCCCTGATGGCCGCTCGTCCGGCGTGTATCCGCGTCGTATCCATTTGGCAGGATCGCCAGCGGTCCCTGCGGCCCGGGGTCCGGCGGCAGCGCCGGTCGCCCATGTCGCATGAACACTCCCACGCAGTCGTAGCCGGCCTCCACGAGCAGGCTCGCGGCGACGCTCGAATCGACTCCGCCCGACATGGCGACAACGACGCGTGGCATGAGAGCGTGTTCACAACCAGCTAGTAGACGAGCGTGGCTTCGACGCGGTGCGGTGCTAGCCGTGCGCGGCCCCCGAGCGGCTCGATCTCGATCAGGAAGGCCGCACCCGCCACCTCACCACCTGCCGCCTCGATCAGCCGCATGCAGGCCGCCGCGGTGCCACCGGTGGCCAGCACGTCGTCGACGACGAGCACGCGGGCACCGGGCGGGAGCACGCCGCGGTGCATTTGCAGCCGGTCGCGGCCGTATTCAAGGTCGTATTCGTGCTCCAGCGTGTCGGCCGGCAGTTTGCCAGGCTTCCGCACCGGGATCACGCCCACGCCCAGCGTGAGCGCCAGCGGCGTGGCAAACAAGAACCCCCGCGCCTCGACCGCCGCGATGGCGTCGATGTGGGCGTTGCGCCAAGGTGCCGCGAGTCGGTCAATGCTCGCGGCCAGCGCCGCTGGGTCGGCCAGGAGCGGTGTGATGTCACGAAACAGAATGCCCGGCTTCGGGAAGTCGGGCACGGGGCGGATAAAAGCTGTGAGATCCATCGCTACAGCCTACCGCATGCGAAAGCAGACGTCAGGCCCCCTGCCGCAGCCGGATCGTCGCCTCAGGGGCGCCGTCGATTGCCAACGCCAGATTGGCGAGTGTTTCCGACTCGATCTGCCGAACCCGCTCCCGCGTCAGACCGAGCACTGCCCCGATCTCTTTGAGGGTCATCGGTTCGACACCGCCGAGGCCGAACCGCAGTCGGATGATCTTCGCAGCCCGCTCGTCGAGCGTGTCGATCCGACGCAGCACATGCACCAGCGTATCGTGATCAAGCAGCACCTCCGCCGGACATCTCGCATTGTCGTCGCGAACGAGTTCGCCGAGCGACCAGCCCCCGTCGGCCTGCTCGGTCTGCGGTGCGTTCTGGTGGACATGGATAGCCTTCTTGATGATCGGCAGCTTCTTCCGCGCCAAGCCGAGCATGCGGGCCACCTCCTCGGGGGTGGGTGTGCGGCCGAGACTGTCGTTCAGGCGAGCCGTCGCACGCCGCCATTTCGAGAGCAGTTCCACCATGTAGGCCGGGATGCGGATCGTCTTGCCGGAGTTGATGAGCGCCCGCTTGATCGACTGCTTGATCCAGTAGCTGGCGTAGGTGCTGAACCGGGTGCCTATCGTCGGATCGAAGCCCTCGACCGCCCGCAACAGGCCGAGGTTGCCTTCCTCGATGAGGTCGGGCAGGGCCAGGCCGCGATTCGAGTAGCCCCGCGCGATGTTCACCACCAGTCGCAGGTTGGCGCGGATCATATGGTCCCGCGCCGCGGCGTCGCCCCGGCCGATGGCCGTCGCCAGCCGCCGTTCATCCTCGGCCGTGAGGAGCGAGGTGGCATTGATATCGCGGAGGTAGGTCTCCAGCGGGTTTTGGACGGCGGACGAGGCGGGCTTGCTGCGACGAGAGGGCGTTGGCATGAGCGGAGAAGGCCTTCCCCTGGCGCGGGGATCTCGGAGGAAATAAAGAGGCGGCCCAATCCGTTCGCGGGCCCCCTTGGCTCGCGTGCAGTCCGGATCGACAGCACCACAGAAGAAGCTATCGACGCCCGCGGCAGCGGTCTGCACAAGGAAGGCAGGAAGGGTGCCGCACAGCGGTTCTAGCGGTACCGCGGTTCATGCCGGTCGTGCAGCCGTACGGCGACGACCTGCACCGGCGGGCCGCAATCACCGGGAACCGCGCGCTACCCGCACCATTCGAGGTGGACCAGTTCCGGTGTCGCACCGATGCGGATCGGCAGAAGAGACGTGCCGATGCCGCGTGATACGTACATGGGCGGCCCACCGTCGCGATACCAGCCGGCGACATACCGGCCGGAGCCCGGGGGCACATGCGTGGCGATCCCAAAGGGCGCGACCTGACCGCCATGGGTATGGCCGCTCAAAACCAGTGACACGGGATGGCCGGGAGGCATGTCGAGTGAATCCCGCGTGATTGGGCAGTGGGCGAGGACGAGATGCTGGTCGACCGGCCGTGCGTCCTGCAGCGCGGCGACGGCGTCGGGCCGGCCACCCATGATGTCATCGAGGCCGGTGACACGGATCGTCCGTCCACGATGCTCGAGGGTGACCGAACGATTGACGAGCAGTTCGATACCGTGACGCTCGTAGGTTTGCTCCATGGAGCGGAGACCCGCGCCGCTCTTGTATTCCCAGTTGCCCATGATGGCCAGCCGCCGCGGCGCCGTGGGAAACTCTGCCAACAGCGTGTCGAGCGCCGGAAGACACGCCGACCGATCGATTGCATCGCCGGTGATCACGATGAGGTCGGCCTGTGCGTCGTGGAGTTGCTCGAGCAACTGCCGTTCGAGCGTTCCGAGGCCGTGTACGTGCAGGTCGCTGACCTGCACGATGCGGAGCCGGTCGCTGGAGGCCGAGTGGCCGACGGTGTGGTGGCTCGCCACGAGCCGCCGTGGCGTGATTGCCAGGCCGTCGATCGTGGCCGCCAGCGGCACCGCACCGGCGACGAGGCAGGTCCTCCTGAGGAGGGTGCGACGGCTCAGGGGTGCAGCCCGTTCGTTCGGCTCGGGCCGAGTCGGGTCGGCGGCGTGAGCCGATTTCATGGCAGCGTGCCGCGGTCGGGACGAATGCCCGGTCCCAGCACCCTGTCGAGGAAGGCGATCAGGGCCTGCCCACCGGGCGTGCCCAGGTCGAGGCCCAGCCTGTGGCCGACATTGGCAAGAACGACGAGCGTGGTGTCGACGCTGGCGGCTTTGAGCGTGGCGGCAAATTCGACGGCTTGTTTCGGCGGCACGGTGTCGTCGGTGGCGCCGTGCACGATCAGCACGGGCGGATCTTCGGCTGAGACGTAGGTGATGGGGCTGGCCCGTTGTGCCGCTTCACGAAACTCCGGCAGCGGTCCGCCCACCAGCCGGCTGGCTGGAGAGCCGGCGCGGTCCTGCTCGGGGCCCAGCGTCGTGAGACTTGTCGGTGCCGCCACCGAACACACCGCGGCGATCCGCGGGAGTGAGGTGTCTCCGACTCGGTCAATCGCCGTGCCGTGAGTTGCAGCCGGGAGACTGGTCAGGCCGACGAGCGCCGCCAGGTGGCCGCCGGCGCCGCTGCCGACGACGGCGACCCGATTCGGATCGATCCCCCAGACCTCGAAGTTCTGTTCGATCTCCGCGATCGCCGCTCGGCAGTCATCCAACTGCGCGGGAAACATCGCGGTATCGCTGAGGCGATAGCCGATGCTTGCCACGGCATAGCCTTCGCTCGCCAGCCATGTCAGCGGACAATCCGCTTTGGAACCGTCGCGCCAGGTATCGCCGTGGATCCAGACGACCAGTGGCATGCCACCGGCGTTGCAGCCGGCGGGAAGATAGAGATCAAACCGTTGCCGAGCATGGTGGGGCTGGCCCGTCTGGAGTTGGCCATAGGGCTGGTCGCGATGCGTCGTGATACCGTTGGCATCCGCACTGGCCGCACGCACCGGGGGCGCCAGGGGAGTGTCGGCCGCGACGGCGGTTGCCGTGCTCTCATCCAACGGTGCCACAGGAACGAACTCCGCGGTCGGCAGCGAATCGCGGAGCGGAGGACGAACCGGCCCCGTCTCGTACGGCATCTCGTCGAGCGGCGGCCTTCGCCGGGTGCTGCGACGTTGGGCCCGACGGGAAACCCGCCGGCCCTGCGGCACTTCCACGCCCGCGGGTGTATCAGCTGCCGGCCGGGGATCCTCCCGCCAGGCGACGACCACATGCGGAGGCAGGAGCATCTCCAGCGGGGGCATGTCCGCAGCGGCGACCGAGCCGGCAAACAGTGGCACAATCCGCAGGAATCGCGGCAGCAAACGCCACGGTCTGGCGGCGGTGGGAAGGGAGGCAGAGAGAATCGCCATGCGGAGAGTATACCCTCCGATGCGATTCCAAATCTGCCAAAAGCCCCGCCAGACCACGGGCCCGCCTCGCGTGCAGCGTGGCGGGCCCGGGCGTGGAAGGCGAAGGCGACGACTAGCGTCGGGCCTGCATCTGACCGGTCGGGGTCAGTTCGTCAATGATCTTCGGGATATAGCGGCTGAGCACTTCGGCCAACTGGTCGCGGTCGATCTTGTTCCGGCTGGCGATCTCGTCGAGTTCACGATGGCCAAAAACGTCCTCGATCTGCCGCCGATCAACCGGCTTGTTGGGCCCGGTGCGAACCCAGGAATCGACCTCGTCGCGGAGGCCCTTTTCCTCGAATTGCTTGACGACCTCGGGCAGCTTCTGGGCCGAGCCACCGCCGAAGATCTGCGTGAAGATGTCCTGCAGATCGTTTGCGGAGGGCATGCCCTGTCCGCCACCTTGGGGCTGTGGGGCACGTTGTTGCTGCTGGGGAGCCCGCTGCTGCGGCGCCGGAGCCTGCTGCTGCTGGGCAGCGCCTTCGAGAACCTGCTTGAGAATTTCACCGAGAATATCCATCGACACGCCTCCGAAAGAGTGGAACTGCCCGCGGCGAGTGTCCGAAATCGGGCACGCGGCCGGAGTGGCCGCTCGAATGCCGTCGACCCAGGAACCGAGGGGACATGTACCCTAGCAGATCGGGAAATGCGATGCGCCTGCCGGGACGAACCGAAAAGAGGGACGGGAGCAGGAGCGTTTGGCACGGGGTGTTCGGGCGGCCCGTATTCCCGTGCTTGCGCTGCGGGCTTGGTTGAAGAGAGGTTCCTCAATTTCCTTCCGTCAAGGGAATTGCCGCACCTCACCGCCAGCCCGCGTGGAGAGCGCCTGCCAGACGCGTAGGTCGATCCCCTCCGCGATCGCCGTCACCGATCCGTCCATCATGGCGGCGGTCACGATCCCTCTGTGGTAGCTGCGGGCGGTGATGGCGGCATAGGTCTTGGCCGTGGCGCTGCTCCCCTCCTGACGGGAGTTCACGTCACAGTCATAGGTCGCCCCACCCGTGACGAACGGCACGCGAGTGTTGGGCGTCAGCGTGGTCGTGAATCCGCTGTGGTGCACGCGGCCGTCGGGCCATTCGGTGTGGCCAGTGTTGTCGTTGGTGGTCGGGCCGAGTTTGGTGTCGCCAGCCGACATGCCGGTGGCGAGCCCGGCGACAGCAGCAGCATCGGACGGGGGCGACTGTGCCGGGTAGCTGCCGCTCGGATCACTCGTGTTGCGGACGTAGGGGGTGAAGGCTTTTACCTCCGCGATGCAGAACGTCTTGCTCAGGCCATCGGTGAATGCGGCTGGCTTGAAATTGGAGTTGGGGTGGAAGGACCCGTCGCCACCCTGTCCCGTCGCAGGGTCATAGACGAACCAGATGCCAAAGTTGAATCCGTATGTGTGGGGGAAGACGAAGGGAACCTCCGCGCCACTGCGGGTCTTGGTGCGGAAGACGAGATTTTTTTCGCTGGGGCAGAAGAACGGGCCGATGCGGGCATCCTTCACCGTCCCCCAGTTCTTGGCGAGATCGACCGGGTTGAAGCCGTCGTCCCAGGCCTGCTCAAGGTTTACCTTCACGGCCGCGGCGCCCTCCTCGAGATAGGGAAGGATGCGGCCATGAATTGACCAGGAGCCGTTGTTGCTCGTGAAGGTGGTTCCCGGCGTGTGGAGCATGCTGGGCGGAAAGAAGCCCCTGGCTGACTGGTAGTTGTGCGTTGCCATCGCAAGCTGACGCACATTGCTGCTGCAGGCACTGCGCCGGGCCGCCTCGCGGGCTGACTGCACCGCCGGCAGGAGCAGGCCGACGAGCGTGCCGATGATGGCGATCACGACGAGCAGCTCCACGAGGGTGAAGCCGGGCCGGGATGGGAGAAGGGTGTTGGGCATGCCAAACCTTGAGTGCAAACGTCGTGCCGGGCGCGATTCCCGTTTCGTCGCCCGGCCGCGGATTCCCTCGCTCGCGCTTCGGGCTTGCATGGGAGCCTGTATTCATCCAAGCCCGCAGCGCCAGCAAGGGAGAACGGGCGGCCCGCACATCGGGTACCGAACAGGATCGGCTGCGGTCCTGTTTCGTCTCAGCGGGGATTCTTTCACCGCGCGCGGTGAATCGTTCACCGGCCGAGCTTGGAGCGGAGCGTGGCCCGGTCGAGACCGAGCAACTTGGCGGCGGCGGTGCGGTTGCCGCCGGCGGCAGCGACGACCTTCTGCACAAGCGTGGTTTCGACGAGATCGATGAGCGGTTCGTGGAGAGGACCGGCGGTCGTGGAGCCGGTGGCAAGGGCGGCGTCCACCCAGGCCCCGACGGCGGCCACCACCTGCGCATCGGCCGCTGCGTTGCCTTCGGGTTGGCCGGCTGGCTGGCTCGCCGCGGCGAATGGCTGGGCGGGCAGGTGCTCCGGTCGCAGCGTGCCGCCGCGGGCGACCACGGCGGCGTATTCGACCGCGTGTTTGAGTTCGCGGATGTTGCCCGGCCAGGGCCGGCCGCGGAGGGCGTCGCGAAACGCCTCCGACATCGTCGGCGTCGGCCGTCCGGCGGCCTGCCGCGCGAGAAAGTGCGACGCGAGCGCGGCGATGTCATCCCCGCGAGCCGCCAGTGGTGGCATCTGAATCGGAAACACATGAAGCCGATGGTAGAGGTCCTCGCGAAACGACCCCGCGGCGATCGCCGCCACGAGGTCGCGGTTGGTGGCGGCGATCACGCGGACATCGAGCCTTTGTGGTGCGGCAGCACCCACCGGCGTCACTTCATGGCTCTCCAGGGCTCGCAGCAGTTTCACCTGCAGGTCGGTCGGCGCCTCGCCGATCTCGTCGAGAAACAGCGTGCCGCCTTCTGCCAGCGCAAACAGGCCGGACCGATCGGAGGTGGCGCCGGTGAAAGCGCCGCGGACATGACCGAAGAGTTCGCTCTCGATCACGCTTGGCGACAGCGCACCGAGACTGGTGGCCACAAACGGCCGGTGCCGCCGTGGACCGTGGGCGTGGATGGCGCGGGCGGCCAGATCCTTGCCGGTGCCGGTCTCGCCGGTGATGAGCACGGGGAGATCGGTCGGCGCAACCAGTGAGATCTGTTTGAAGACCTCCTGCATCCGCGGCGATGAACCGACCAGCAGCGCGACGTCGCTGACCGTCGTCGTCGGGTTCGCCCTGGCTGCTGCCCGCTGCGAGGTCTCGGCCAGGGCGTGCGCGACGATCCGCGACACGCTCTCCAGATCGAATGGCTTCACGAGGTAGTCGAAGGCGCCGGCATTGACCGCCCGCACGGCCGTGTCGAGATCGCCGAAGGCCGTCATCACCACGACCGGTGCGTTCGGGACGATGCTGCGCAGCTCAGGGATCGCGGAGAGCCCGTCGCGTCCCGGGAGACGGACATCGAGCAGCATCGCCTCGGGCAAGAAACGGCCGCAGGCCTCGAGCCCAGCCTCGACACTCGCTGCCACCTCCACCGAGTGGCCCTCGTCGGAGAGCATCTCGCGCAGGCTCCAGCCGATGGCGGGCTCGTCGTCGATGATGAGGATGCGGCTCATAGGGCGTATGTCGGTGCGACTGGGCCGGGGCGTGCGGCGCGTGCCGCAGGCTTTTGTTCACGAACCGCCTGCATTCAGTGTCTGCGCCGGCAGCGAAATCGCAAATCGCGTGCGGCCGTGGGTTCTTTCCCAGGCGAGCACGCCGCCGTGCTCTTCGGCGACGGCCCGTGCGACGGCGAGTCCGAGACCGATTCCTTCCGGCTTCGACGTGACAAACGGCTCCTGCATCGAGTCCCGCACGCTCTCCTCCGGGCCAGTTCCCGAATCCTCAACGGCCAGCATGATCTGCGAACCTGCCGCAGAGGCGGAGAGCCAGACGTCGCCGCTGCGGCCAGCAGCATCGATGCCATTGAGCACGAGATTCACGAGCGCCGCTCGCAGGGCGTCGTGGCGGCCGGTGATCGACAGGCTTGTGGGCAGTTGGCAATGCATCCGCACGCCGGCATGGTCGCACCGCGGCGCCGTGAGGTCGCGGACTTCTGCCAACAATCGGTCGATGGAGACCGGCTCCGGCGGCTGCTTCTGGTGGGCCGGCGCTTTCGCCAGGGCGAGCAGGCCACGAACCTCTTCCTCGAGGATGTCGAGTTGCCGAGCGGCGACGGTGAGGCTGTCGTCTGGCGAGGTGCTGCCCACTCCCGCCGGGCAGCGGCGGCGGTGCAGGTCGATCGCCAGCCGGGCGCCGGTGACGGCGTTGCGAAGTTCATGCGCGAATCCGGCCGCCAGTTGGCCGAGCAGCCGCTGCCGCTCTCCCGAGACGAGCGAACCGCGGAGCTGTTCCAGCTGCAGGCTCATGTGGTTGACGCCGTCCACGAGCCGGCTGATCTCGTCGCCGGCGGCCGGGTCGTCGTGGCTGGCGACAAGCGTGTGGCCAAACTCCCCCTCCGCGATCCGTGCCACATGCCGTTCGACGGCGGTGATCCGCGCCGCGAGCCGGCCCGTCGTTCGCAGTCCCAGCGGCACGAGCACCGCGAGCGTCCCGGCGGCCACCGCCAGCACGGGCCAGACCGCCTCGGCTGTGCGGGTGATGAACGATCGCTCCGGCGTGAGCACGAGCACCGTCTCCGGTCGCACACCCTCGCTGCGGACCGTGCCCAGCCGGTATCGGTCGCCACCGAAGGTGCCGCTACCTGCGGGGATCGCAGCAGCCACCGCGTCGCCGTCCACTGCAGCGAGCGTCTCCGGGGGCAGCGTGGAGAGTCCGATGCGGCGGGCCGATTCATCCCAGACCAAAAAATGGCTGCCGGTCAGCCGGTGCAGGGCGTCGAGCACGGCTGCCGAGAGCGAGACCCGCGATGCTCGCAGGGCATCGGCCACCTGTTGCTGGGCAGCCCGCGTTGCCGCGGCCGACCGCCGCGCGGCCAGCCAGGCCGAGAAGCCGACGTTGGCCAGCACCGCCGCCAGCACGAGCCCCACCACGGGCAGCACCAGTTGCCGCGTGAGGGACAGGTGTCGGGAGGGTGTGGACATGGTCTTCAGCTGCGATCAAATCCGAAATAGCCGCGGGCGTTGTTGGCACAGACATTCTCGACGAGCGGCACGACCCTGTCGCGTCGCCAGGCGGGATCGTCGGGAAGCCGGCCACTGGCGATGTCGGTGCCGATCAGATCACAGAGGATCCGCCGGAAGTATTCGTGCCGCGGATAGGAGAGGAACGACCGCGAATCGGTCACCATGCCGACGAACCGGGAGAGCAATGCCAGGTCGGAGAGCATGTTGAGTTGATCCCGCATGCCGCGTTCCTGATCCATGAACCACCAGCCGCTGCCCCACTGGATCTTGCCGGGGAGCGTACCGTCCTGAAACGAGCCGGGCAGGGCGGCGAAGAGGGCGTTGTCGGCGGGGTTGATGTTGTAGAGGATCGTCCGCGGCAGTGTGTTCTCGGCGGAGAGCCGGCCGAGGAAGCGGACCAGGCCCGGCCCCTGCGGTGTGTCGCCGATCGTGTCGCAGCCCGCATCGGAACCGAGCGCCGCGGCCAGCCTTGGGTTGGGATCACGAAACGGACCGAGGTGGAGTTGCAGTGCCCAGTCCTTGGCGTGGTTGAGTCGGGCGACATGGAGCAGAAGGAAGAGAGAGAATTGTTCGGCCTCCTCTGGCGTGGCGGCGGTGCCGGCCATGGCACGGTGCCAGATCGTCGCGGCGTCGGCCTCGGTGCAGTCGGTGTCGGGCAGGTGGAGGAGGCCATGGTCGGTGGCCCGGCCGCCGGCCGTGGCGAAATCGGCATGCCGTTTGTCGATCGCGGCAATGAGCCCGGCGAACGTGTCGGCGCCGATGCCCGCTGCGTCGGAGAGCCGGCGGGCCCACGCCTGTACGCGATGCGGTTCGTGCACCTTGGTCGCCGCGTCGGGGCGGAAGGTGGGCACGACCTTCGTCGCGAAGCCGTCGCGGGCGATTTTCCCGTGCCACTGGAGGCTGTCGGCGGGGTCGTCGGTCGTGCCGACCACCTCGACATTCATCTGTCGGAGAATGCCCCGGGCGGTGAGGTCGCCGGTGGCCAATTGCCGGTTGGCCTCGGTCCAGACTCGTTCGGCGGTTGTCTCGTCGAGCAGGTCGTCGATCTGAAAGTGGCGGCGCAGCTCCAGATGGGTCCAGTGGAAAAGGGGATTGCGGAGCGTGTGTGGCACGGTCTCGGCCCACGCCTGAAACTTGTCCCTCGGGCTGGCGGCACCGGTGATGCGGTCTTCGGCGATGCCGTTGGCCCGCATGGCCCGCCACTTGTAGTGGTCGCCGTCGAGCCAGATGGCCTGGAGGTTTTCAAACCGCCGATCCTCCGCGATGTCGCGCGGGCTTAAGTGGCAGTGGTAGTCGATGATCGGCTGTGTCGCCGCGACGTCGTGATAGAGGGACCGCGCCACATCGCAGGAGAGCAGGAAGGAGTCGTCGCAGAAGGGCATGGGAGACCGCCTGGCGTGAGGGATGGGCCAACAAAGAGGCCCTCACGATACCGCGTCCCGCGTCGGATTACAGCCGTGGGCGATTGATGACCCGGAGCAGGGCGATCAGGACGATGGCACCGACGGTGGCCGTGATCAGGCTGCCCAAGCGTCCACTGGCTGACAGGCCAAACAGGCTGAAGAGGAACCCGCCAAGTAGCGCGCCGATCACGCCCACGATCAGGTCGCCGACGAGCCCGAAGTCGCCACCCTTCATGATCTGCCCGGCGAGCCAGCCGGCAGCGATGCCAATTAGAAGAAACCAGAGCATGTCCATGGGAAACTCGCGAAGGGTTGGGAAGAAGAGAGTTCCGGATTGGTGTCCGACAGCGCTATGGTATCCCCCGCCCACTCCGGGGGCCACGAGGTGCCGGGAAGGGCGTGCGAGGCAGGGCGGGGCAGGTTGGGCAGTCTGGGTTTTGCTCGCCTTGGGATTTTCTGGGTGCTCCGAACCGTCTGTGGCGATGCCTCGTATATCCCTTCAACCCGTATATCCATTCAATCAAGGAGGGTTTCATCATGGACGCTCACTTTCACGAGTATCTGGCCGCGATCGCCGGCATGCACGACATCTACGGGGACGTCGGCGACGACCACCCGTCGGAGTTTCACGAGCCATCGGATGGTTGCGCGGCTGACGCCGTGCCGGCTGCGGTGGTCGCGTCGGAGGCTGCACTCGGCTCGATGTGACGGGCTCGAAATCGGCCCTAGGCCCGTGCGGCGTCGCGGCGGACCAAAATCAGATGCAGTGCCGGTCCGACCGCCATTGTCGTGATGACGCACATCAGCACGCAGGCAACGAATAGCCGCAGGTCGATCAGTTCAGCATCGTAGGCCGCCGCTGCCATCACGATGCCGAGAATTCCCCGGGCATTGAGCCCGCAGCCCACCGCAAGGGCCTGCCGGTTGTCCATGCCTGCGAGTTTGCCGCCGAGGAAGACGCCGCAGACCTTGCCCACGAAGGCGACGGCGGTGATCAGGATCACGAGCCACAGGTCGAAGCCTTTGACGAAGTCGGCCGCGATCGCCATCGAGACGAAGAAGATCGGGGTGAACACCGCGTAGGAAAAGTCGCCGATGATCTCGAACGGTTTCGGATGCTGCGGGTAGACATCGGCCAATGCGATGCCCACGACGAAGGCGCCGAGGAAGGAGTGCAGGCCGAGAGACTCCGAGCCCGCCGCACCCAGGAGTGCGAGCAGGGCGATGCACGAGATCGATCCCGCCGGCTGTGGCAGATTGCGATGCACCCAGTCCATCAGCCGCGGCAGCACGAAGTGGCCGAGCAGGAGAATGCCGCCGATGAAGACGAACACCATCCCGAAGATCGCCATCCCCTGCCCCTGACCGGTGGCGTGCGGGCCAAACTCCGCGAGGATCACCGCAAACAACCCCCAGCCGACGAGGTCGTCCACGAGAGTCGCCGACATGATCGTTCGACCGATCTCGCTCTTGAAGAGCCCCATGTCCATGAGGATCCGCGCGATCACGGGGTTGGCTGAGAGCGACAGGATCGATCCCATAAAGAGCGCCGTGGCAAACTGATCCTTCTGCGTCACGCCGATCACGGTCGGGAAGACGTAACACATCAGAAATCCGAGCACGAGCGGGACGAGCGTGCCGATGACGCCGACCGAGAGTGCCTTGCGGCCGATCCGACTGAATTCGCTGACGCTGATTTCGAGCCCGATGGTCACGATGAAGAAGAGCATGCCGACCCGCGCGATCGCCGCCCGGCCGCTCGTGATCGGTCCTGTCGGTGGAAAGAGCCATGGAAACGTCTCCGGCGAGAGGCGTCCCAAGATCGTCGGCCCGAGCAGGAGCCCCCCGGCGATCTCGCCGACGACCGCCGGGATGCCGAGCCTGCGGGCGGCATGCCCGAGGGCGAGCGCGACGAACAGCATCGCTGCCAGATGCAGCGAGAGCAGCGTCCAGTCGAGCGGACTCATGGTGTCGATCCCCGGTGCCGGTTAGGCGAAATGGTGCGTGGGTCGTTCAATGGGCTGATCTACCGGAGTTGAGCGGCTGGGGCAGGGGGCGGTTCCGCGGTCAGGCCGCGACCGCGGCGAAGGCAAAAGTGTACTATGCGGGCCTGACGGGTATCGGCTGTGAGTCGATGCCGCACCCACCCCTTGGGGATCTGCCCGTGCCCTCGATCAACGTTGGTGACAAGGCCCCGCCCTTCCAGGCAACGCTGCAGGACGGCAGCACGTTCGATTCGGCATCGCTCCTCGGCCGCAAGTCGCTCGTGCTCTTCTTCTATCCCAAGGACAACACGCCGGTCTGCACGCAGCAGGCCTGCGCCTTCCGCGACGCCTATGCGCAGTTCGTCGGCGCCGACGTGGAGGTGGTGGGCGTGAGCAGCGATTCGCCGGAAAGCCACCAGCGGTTCGCCGCGAAGCACTCGCTTCCTTTTCCGATCATCAGCGACTCACGCGGGGCCCTGCGGCGGCTCTTCGGCGTCCCGCGGGCGCTGGGCATCTTTCCTGGTCGGGTCACTTACGTGATCGACAAGGAGGGCGTCGTGCGGATGGCCTACAACGCCACGCTCGCTGCCGAGCCGCATGTTCGCAAGGCGCTGGAAGCCGTCGCCGCGTGCTCACCCGGGTCGGGCCGGCTCAATGTGAATGAACGCGTCGGCGATCCGCAGGGGTGAGGTCCTCAGCACGCTGCGGACCCTGCCGCCGATGTCGTGGCCTTCTTGGACGGTGGCCTGCCCGTCCACCTCGACATGGAGTTCCACAAAATAAGCTGTGCCGCTTTTCCGAATCCGGCACTTATCCAGGGCTCGGACGCCGTCGACTCCCGAGGCAAGCCCTCGGACTTTCTGCTCGAACTCCTTGGCCGGGGCGGCATCGAGCAGTTCGCGGACGGCCATTCTCAACAGGCTCACACCGCTGAAGACGATGATGCAGCAGGCGAGCAACGCCGCCCAGTCGTCGGCAGGTTCGTAGCCCGGCCCGCCGATCAGGCCGATCGAGATGCCGATAAATGCCGCGATTGATGTCAGGGCATCGGCCCAGTGGTGCCAGGCATCGGCCTGAACGGACGTGCTCTCAGCCTCCGCTCCAATGCTGCCCATCCAGCGGGCGAGGGCGGCCTTCGTCGCGACGACCAGCACCAGCACGACGAGCGTGGACCAGTGTGGGAGGTGGTGGGGCGTCCGGATCTCGCGGATGCTCTGGATGGCGATCATGGCGGCCGCAGCCAGAAGGGCGAGAGAGGCCACGATGCCCGAGAGTGCCTCGGCCTTGCCGTAGCCATAAGGGTGCCGTTCATCGGCGGGCGCGACCGACACCCGCAGGCCACCCCAGACGACCAGCGAGGTCACGATGTCGGCCGTGGACTCGATGCCGTCGGCGATCAGGGCATACGAGTTGCCGAAGAATCCGGAGAGGATCTTGATGCTGGCGAGGGCCGCATTGACAGCCACGCTGACCAGCGGGACGGTAGAGAGCGACGGCGGCATCAAAGGCTTGGTCGTCATCGGCAAGCAATCGCCTGAGGCCGAAGGGGTTCGAACCATATCCCCTGTCGTCACGCTCGCTGTCGTCGCCGTACGAGTTCGCTTGTCTGGGGCGCTGGAAACCTGCCGCGAATTTGTAGCAGGGTGTTGCAGCTGGCGGCAAACCACGTCGCCGAACCGAAGCAGCGATCAGCGTCCGATATTCGGCCTCAAGCATACTTGCATAATGCAAGTAAGATGGCCGCAGCCAGCGCGCGGTGGTATCGGACCTCAAAGGCTTTGGACATGGCCAAGATCGATCAGCATCCCACCGTCGTCGCGGCCCGCAATCGACCCCCGCGGCCAACGCAGCCTCGCGTCTCCGCGGCCAGGCTCCGGGAGATCTGCCGTGCCGCCGGGGCGGATGACGTCGGCTTTGTCGCGATCGACCGGCCCGAGATCGCCGCCGAAAGGGCCGACATTCTCAAGGCGTTTCCAGCGACGAAAACCCTCGTCAGCATCGTCTGCCGAATGAACCGGGAGCCGGTGCGAAGCCTGGCCCGGTCGGTTGCGAATCTCGAGTTTCACCGCACCGGCGATCACGTCAACGACGCCTCCCATGAGATCGTCCGCGTGCTTGAGGCGGAGGGCATTCGGGCGATGAACCCACCGGTCGGCTTCCCGATGGAGGCGTCGGCGTTTCCGGGCAAGATCTGGGTGGTGTCGCACAAGCCTGTTGCCGTCGCCGCCGGCCTCGGACAGATGGGGATCCATCGGAACGTGATCCATCCGCAATTCGGCTCGTTCATTCTGCTGGGCACCGTGCTCGTGGCGGCCGAAGTGGATGAGGAATCACACCCCGTTGACTACAACCCCTGTCTCACCTGCAAACTCTGTGTGGCGGCCTGCCCCGTGGGGGCGATCAAGGCCGATGGCGGGTTTGATGCCAGCTCCTGCCTCACGCACAACTATCGCGAGTTCATGAACGGTTTCACCGACTGGGTGGAAACCGTCGTGAGCAGCCACGACCCGCGGGAGTATCGTCAGCGGGTGTCGGATCAGGAGTCGATGTCGATGTGGCAGAGCCTGAGCTTCGGGGCGAACTACAAGGCCGCCTACTGTCTGGCGGTCTGCCCGGCTGGCGAGGATGTGATCGCACCGTTTCTCGACGATCGTGGTGGATTCGTCGCCGAGTTCGTCAAGCCGCTGCAGCAGAAGGAGGAGACGGTCTACGTCGTGGCTGAGTCCGACGCAGAAGACCATGTCGGCCGGGTGTTTCCCCACAAGACGAAGAAGCGGGTCACCGGCCTCCGACCCTCGACCATCCGTGGGTTCCTCGAGGGACTGCACATCGTCTTCCAGTCCGGGCGTTCGAAGGGGATCGATGCGGTCTATCACCTCGTCTTCACCGGGGCGGAGACGGCCGAGGCGACGGTGACGATCCGCGAGCAGTCGCTTGATGTGCACCCGGGGCTCGTCGGCCGGCCCGACTGCACGATCCGTGCCGACGCGGCGACTTGGCTCGGGTTTCTGCGCAAGGAGCGTTCAGTCGTGTGGGCGATTCTGCGTGGCCAGATTCGCGTCCGCGGCGGACTGTCGCGACTCAAAGATTTTGGACGCTGTTTTCCGGGGTGAGACGATGTCTGGTCACGGCGACCGCACGCAGGAGTTGTGCGGCTCCCAGAACTGGACAGCAGGCATCGCAGCAGCCCTTAGGATACGATTGCGTGAGCCATCTGTATCAATTGCAACACAGGAGTCTCCATGAGCGAACACACCTACAAAATGATCGAGCTGGTTGGGTCATCTCACACCAGCATTGAAGAAGCGGTGAAGAACGCCGTGGCGAGGGCGGCTGTCGATGAAAAGAAACTTCGTTGGCTCGAAGTGCTGGAAACCAGAGGGCACATCGAGGATGGCAAGATTGCCCACTGGCAGGTGACGGTAAAAATCGGGGCGACTCTGGATTGACCTGCCGCGAGAGAGGGCCAAAGCTGCTTCATGGACCACTCCCAGATTCGCTCTCGGGACGTGGAGCTGTTGAAGGGGGGCAGGTCACTGTCGGCTGGTTGGTTGCTCATGAGTGCAAGGCCACGAAGGGAAGGAGAGAAAGGCGAGGTTCCATATTCGAACGCGTGCGGCGGAAGTTGTCCCGAGACGCTTCGTTTCTGGGGGACGGGGCCCGCCCGACCATGTTCGTGGCGACCCGCGCAGCCATTGGATCATGCACCGAGGAATACCGATGAGTATCGATCGAGGCGGCATCATGGTCAGGTTTCAAAACAGTGTTCGTGGCTGGCTGCACCGACACTGCGCGGTCAACGGCAGGCTGTGGCCGACTGGACTGCGGTCGTTGTGCCTAGCGCTCCTCGGGATGGCTGTCGTAAACAGCATGGTGCACGGTGAGCCTGCGGAGGGCCCACCTCCACCCGCGCGGTCGATCCTTTTTTTCGACCTCTGGAAACTCGATGACTGGCATCAGATCGACCTGCAATGCGGCACGCCGCGGTGGCGGCCCGAGGGCACCTGGATCGATCCGACCGAGCCCCTGCGGGGAATCCATTTTCCAACGGTGTGGCGTGACGCCGCCACTGGTCGATGGCGGATGATCTATTCCACGCAGTGGAGCCCCTTCACGCTCATGGCCGCCGAGAGCGACGACGGGATTGGCTGGCGACCGCTCGCAGTTCCGGATGCCGATCCGATCGGGGGCAAGCGGGCTCCCCATCACATCTTTACGTTGCCAGACGGTGCCGGTAGTACGGCCTACATCGACCCGGAGCAGACCGAGGGCTATCGGTTTCGAATCTTCGCCCGACAGGATGCGGAACCGACACTGGCCCGGGCGGCCAATGACCCGGACCATCCCTGGCATCAAGCGGCACGCGCGGGCGAGAAGGGCAAGCCGTACATCTCGGAGGCTGTCACCCTCGTCTCAGGTGATGGACTCCACTGGGAATTGAAAACCGGCGGCCACTGGCGGTGGGATCGCCCCGGCTGGCACCCCGAGCCCCCGGTATTCGCCTTCTGGAATTCTGCCCGACGCCAGCACGTCATGACGGTGCGGCCCGGCTGGGGAGACCGTCGGCAGTGCCTCCGATTTTCTTCGGATCTGCGCACGTGGGGCGACCCGGAACTCCAATTTCAGCCCGACTCGCTCGACACGAACGGCCCGATTGGAATGTATGGAATGCCGGTGCAACCGGTCGGGGGTGGCGCCGGATATGTCGGCCTCCTCTGGATCTTCCACAACAGTAGCAGTGAGCCCGTCAACAGCTTCAACCAGTTTTTCGGCACGATGGATGCACAACTCGCCTACAGCTATGACGGCATCCGTTTCTTTCGCGGTCCGCGACGGCCGTTGCTTCCGCGAAATCCCTCCCCCGACCCGGGCTGCTCCCAGATCCGTCCCTGCAGCATCGTGGAAACGGAATCTGAAATCCATATTTATTCCGAGGCGCACCGCGGAGAGCATGGCCGGGAAGCAGCAGCCCAACGTGAGGCTGGCCAGACGCCACTGGGCGGGCTCGTGCTCCATACCCTGCGCCGCGATGGCTGGATGTCTCTTCGTCCATCCGGCGACTGGGGCCGCATCCAAACGAAGCCCATCGTGCTGTGGCAGCCCGAGATTTTGCTCAACGCGGAGGCCTCCTACGGTGAAGTCCTCTTTCAGATCACCGACGAAAAAAGCAGGCCTCTTCCCGGGTTCGGTTTTGCGGACTGCGTCCCGCTCCGGGCAGCCGACCAACTCCGTCACCCACTGGCCTGGCGGCAGGCCGATCTGAACTCCGTCCTGCGGCAGCCGGTCCGGCTCGAATTTCGCTTTCGTAATGCCAGCCTGTACGGAATCACCGCGTCGCACCATTTCCTCGACGCCCAGGATGCCTGGCTCCTCAAGCATGGCCAGCCTCTCGAGACCACATTATTCGACTACTGAAGTCCTGAGGCCTCCCCAGTCGGGAGGCGGCGGGCGTGTGGAAAACCTGTGGGCAGGGACGGACACCATCCGGCAGGGAGCTCCCTGGGGCTCGAGACCGCTTACGTCACGGATGCCCGTCCAGTGCGGAGATAGACGCCATCACGTCGCCGGGGTGAGTCGTCTGGGTAACACTGGCAATACAGGGAACACGGCCGTAGGCCGAAGCTGCCCATCCCAGCCCCGCAGGGCCGCGCAGCCTCCGCAGAGTCAACGGGAGAACGTTATGAATTCCGAACCATCCCGGTTATTCGGGTGTGATTCGAACAGTTTCACAGTACCGCCACCCGATCAATGAACCGGCAGTCAAGGAGGACTGAATCATGGATCCTCACTTCCACGAGTATCTGGCAGCTATCGCAGGGATGTGCGAGATCTACGGCGAGCCGCCGGAAGATCATCCGACGGAGTTCCACGAGGATCACACGACTTCCCCGGTGAGCGTTGGCGGCGAAGCGTTGGTCAAGGCCGGGGCCTGAGTCTGTGATAGGAGTCGATGGGCCGCGATCGGCTGGAACGGCCGTCCGTACCGGAGTCGTCGAGGCGTTCAGTCCGCTGCCGACAACTGCTCGCAGCGGCTACCGCCTGACCGCAAAGGGCAGGTCGCTTCTGCCCGTCCTCGGGGCGCTCTGTGATTGGGGCCTCGCGCACATCAAGGGCACCGAGGCCCGGATGAAGCCCTCTATCTGACCGAAGGACCGTGGACGGGCTTGGCATGGAGCCGCCTGGCTCGCGCTCGGGCACGAA
This sequence comes from Candidatus Kuenenia stuttgartensis, assembly GCA_945877135.1. Lineage (GTDB taxonomy): Bacteria > Planctomycetota > Planctomycetia > Pirellulales > UBA1268 > CAMCQY01. The sequence goes on along the minus strand of CAMCQY010000039.1, from coordinate 8,309 downwards.
AATCTCACTCACAAACCACTTACTCACCTATTAAGAGTCTGAGGTATGACGACTGAATCAATCGTGATCGCCGGAGCCAGCGGCGACCTTGGAGCCCGCATCGCGAGCGAACTGCTTCACAAGGGCGCGGCCGTGCGCGTGCTCACGCGCGGCGGCAGCGTGGCCCCGCGGCTCAAGACGCTCCGCCCGCTGGGCGCGGAGATCAGGTCCGTCGATTTCGGCGACCCCGCAGCGCTCGCGCGGGCGGTGGAGGGTGCCGCGGTGGTCGTGTCGGCCGTGGCGGGCCTGCGAGACGTCGTGGTCGAGTCCCAGGGGCGTCTGCTCGCCGCCGCGGTGCAGGCCGGCGTGCCCCGGTTCATGCCGTCCGACTTCGCCATCGATTTCACTAAACTGCCGCCGGGTTCCAATCGGAATCTCGACTTGCGCGAGGAGTTTCGCCGCACAGTCGACGAGGCACCGATCCGTGCCACGTCCATTCTGAACGGCGCGTTCATGGACATGCTGACCGGCACGGCACCGTTCATCCTGTTTCGCTTCCGAAGGGTGCTGTGCTGGGGCGACCCCGATCAGGCGATGGACTGGACCACGATCACCGACACGGCGCGGTATACGGCCGCGGCGGCACTCGACCCGACGACCCCGCGTTACCTCAGGATCGCGGGCGAGGAGCTGACCGCGCGAGGGTTGGCCGAGCTGATGACCGAGCTCACCGGCAGGCGGCACGGCATTCTGCGGCCGGGTGGACTCGCGATACTCGGTGCCGTGATTCGCATGACCCGAGCCTTCACGCCCGACAAGGGCGAACTCTACCCGGCCTGGCAGGGCATGCAGTACATGTACAACATGTATAGCGGCGTGCCGAAGTTCGAGCGACTCGACAACGACCGCTACGCGATGCCCTGGACGAAGGCCCGAGACGTGCTTGGGGCCTTTGTGTCACGTAATGCTTCGCAGGCCTGATATCGTCACTCGTCCATCCGAGGTTCAGCATGTCCGACAGCCGGCCGCCGCATGTGGTGTTGCCCCACGAAGGGGAATTGATCGATGCCGGCGGGGATCGCTACCGCTTCCTCGCCACCCGTGAGGTGACCGACGGAAAGTATGGAATCTGGGAAGCGGTCGTCCCGCCGGGTGGCGGACCGCCGCCGCACCTTCACACGCGCGAGGAAGAAGGCTTTTACGTCATCGATGGCGAGATCGCGGTCTACGCGGACGGCCGCCGCGTGGTCGCCGGGGCAGGTGCGTTCGTGAACATGCCGGTCGGCAGCACCCACTGGTTCCGCAACGAGGGCAATCGACCGGCACGGATGCTGATCATCGTCGCACCCGGCGGGATGGAAGGGCTGTTCAGGCAGACCGGCTGTGCCGTCGTCGACCGTGCCTCGCCGATCCCTCCCCTGGGCGACGAAGAGAAGCGGCGGATCGCAGCGGCCGCGCCGACATTCGGCATCGAGGTCAAGGTCCGCTGACCCGCAGTTGAATAACCACTGCGTGTCAAAGTGGCTGAGCTCCCCGAGTAGGATCACGCACAACCGCGTTTTCCTGCGGGAAAGTTGGGAATGGCGTTGGCAGGCGACGCAGATTCCGACGCAGTCGGCAGTCCGCAGGAAACCGCAGGAGTAGGCTCAGTGCGGTTGGCTCAAACCGTTGTCTGACGAACGGGCGAACGTGCATTCCCTTGGCGTTCCGGTGTGGCGTGGTGTACGCTTGTGCCTATGGTAACGCTTGCCGAGATTGAATCCGCCGCCGCCGACCTCTCGCCGGCCGAGAAGCAGGAACTGATGATCTTCCTGGCCACACGGCTGCGGGCCGAGGGCGCCACGCTGCCCGAGCCACGCACGTTCACGCGCGACGAGATGGCCGGCTGGATCGAGGAAGACGAGGCGGACATGCGTCGGCTTCGGGAGCGGCCGTGAGGCTCTTCCTTGACTCGAGCGTGATGATCGCTGCTGCTGCATCAGAAGCGGGTGCGTCTCGGGAGGTCTTTCGCCTGGCGTCGGAGCGGGATTGGCGGCTGATGACGACGCCCTACGCTGTCGCCGAAACGATCCGGAATATCACCGGCTTTCCTGCCGTGGTAACTGCCACGTGGCTGCGAATCAGCAGCCAACTGATCACGGTCGATGACGTGCTGACGATCGACAAGCCCGCTGTGTTCCCGGTCAGCAAGGATCGGATAGACGAGCTGCCCGTGATCGACATCCACAGCTTGTGACTCATGTCGGACGCGAGCCATGGCCCGCCGTCCGACGGGGCGAGCGGAATCTTTGCAAAGCCTCGGGATCGGTGTTAAACCCGTGGGAGAAGTGTTCCGCCGGCCAAGGGGACCGTTTTCGCTCACATCACGTCAGGAATGCATCTATGGCGCCTCGTCTCCTCAGCTCGCTCAATGACCGTCGTTCAGGTGCATCCACTCGGCGACGGGGGCGGCGTCGTGGCGTGGGGCCGGGATTTGAGCCGCTCGAGCCACGGGCGCTGCTTGCGACGTTCTCAGTCACCAGCCTCGCCGATGCGGGCGCAGGATCGCTGCGGTCCGCCATCTTGCAGGCCAATGCGGCACCCGGCGCAGATGAGATCGACTTCAGCGTGGCGGGCACGATCTCCCTGCGGTCGGCGCTGCCCGGCATCACCGGTCCGGTGACGATCGACGGCCGTTCCGCTCCGGGCTTCGTGACCGCGCCGGTCGTGACGCTCAACGCCGCCGGCCGGCCTGGGCTTCGTTTCCTGCCCGGGAGTGACAACTCGGTGCTTTCGTCCCTCGCGGTCGTGCGGGCGGCCGGTGCCGGCGTCACGCTCGACGCGTCGGGCATCACGCTCGCTGGCAACTCCATCGGCGTCCTGGCCAATGGCACCACGGCTGCCCCGAACACCGGGGCCGGCGTGCTCGTCACGGCCCGTGGCTCGGCAAATCAGATCGGCACATCGGCTGACGGGGGCGGCAACCTGATCAGCGGCAACGGCGGGGCGGGTGTCCGGATTCTGGGTGACGCCAACGTCGTAGCCTGGAACCTGATCGGCACCACGAGCACGGGCGGAGCGGCGCTGCCGAACGGCGGCGACGGCGTGCGGCTCGAGGCCGGGGCCACGGACAACCTTGTCGGCCACGCCGATCCGGTGACGTCGATCGACTACTTCAACACTTCCGAGATCACCACCGACACGTCCCTTCCGGTCGACGAGTGGATGGGCATCCGCGGGCTCGAGAACGGTGACTACCTGATCACGGGCACGACCGCGTCGGGGGCCGGCCTGCTCTACGTCGGCACCCTCGACGGGGGCAACGGCGAGGCCTACGCGATCAACTATCCAGGCGGCAGCGGCACGACCACGAGCGTCTACGGCCCCGACTATCTGGGCAACGGCGAGGTGAGGCTCGTGGGCACGTATTACTCCCCCGTGCCCCCCGGTCAAATCGCGACCCGCTACGGCTTCGCCTTCCGCGGCAACCTCGCGACAATGGCCACCGACGTGCTTGATCCGGCCAACTACGAGACGATCTTGACCGGCTCGGAATACACCTTTGTCCACAGCACGATGGGCGGCCTCGCGGTGGGCAACGAAATCGAGAGCGGCACGCCGAACGAGCGAGGCCGGGCCTTCATCTACGACTTTGATTCGGAAGAGTTCACCCCCATCGTCTTCCCGGGCACGATCTCCAACACCGCCTACGGCATCTGGGACAACGGCGACGGGAGCTACACAATCTGCGGCGGCTTCTCGCAACTGCCGGTCAACAATGCCGCCGACCGCCTCCAGCCGATCGGCATGGCCTCGCTGGTTGACTACGACCGCGCCACTCGCACCTTCTCCAACTGGCGGGCCTACAGCTACCAGAGCCCCGACCAGGTCACCGCCGGCACCCACTTCATGGGCATCAGCAGCGTCGAGAAGGGCGTCTACACGCTCTCGGGCACCGGCTTCGTGTCAGGGGCGATCGAATCCAGCGGTCTGGCCACCGTCGTGCGTCAGACCGACGGCTCGTTCGGCGACATGACCTGGGTGGAACTCGCGCCACCGGAGTCGGTCACCGGCGTGAGCGGCCTGCCGAGCGCCAATTCCGTGTACGGCAACGCCGTGGTCGGCATCGTGATCGGCGACAATAATAATGACATTACCCTGGCCAGCTACCAGGCCGAGGTGAACGTCGGCTTCCAGCTCTCGAACGTGATCAGCGGCAATCGCGGCAACGGCATCGGCATCTACGGAGCGAACGACAACCGGGTCGCGATGAACAACATCGGCACCTCGTTCGCCGGCACGGTCGCCGTGCCCAATCGCGGCGACGGAATCCTCGTCACGAACTGCGCAAGTGGCAACATGATCGGTGGCCAGGCGACGGGCGGGAACGCGCCCGTGTCGTACAACGGCTCGACGCCGGTCTTCGTCCGTCCGCCGCAGGGCAATCTTGTTTCGGGCAATCGCGGCAACGGCGTCCTGGTCACTGGCGGCGCCTCGGGCAACACGCTCAGCGGCAACTTCGTGGGCACGGACCCCACGGGGACCACGGCGCTCGGCAATGGGCAGGACGGCGTGGCGATCGTCGGTGCCAGCGGCAACAGCCTGATCGGCACCACGTTCCTGCAGAATCCGTTCGTGTTCTACAATGTGCTCTCCGGCAACGGTGGCAACGGCCTGCGGATCACCAACTCCAACGACACGACCGTGTGGGCCAATTTCATGGGACTCGGGGCTAACAACGCCACGACCGTGGCGAACGGCGGCAACGGGTTGCTGGTGTCGGGCACGTCGCAGCGGACGCTCGTGGGCGGTCCGATCCCGATGGGCAACGGCATCTCGGGCAACAATCGGCACGGCATCGAAATCCGTGATTCGGTCGGCAGCTTCACGTCGTTCAACAACTTTGCAGGCCTCTACGCCTTCGGCGGCGCCGCTCCCAACCGGCTCAATGGCATCGAGATCACGGCCACCGGCGGCAACAACGTGTTCCGCACCTGCCTCGTGGGCGGCAACTTCGGCAACGGGATCCACATCGGCGGGCGGGCGACAGGCGTGCAGATCGAAGACACCGCCGTCGGTACCAACAGTTCGATCTCGGTGGCCATCCCCAACTACGGCAGCGGCATCCTCATCGACGGCAACGCCAACGGCAACGCGATCGGCGGGTTCCAGCCCTCGGTGGAGACGAGGGTGCACATCTCGGGCAACCTCCGCTACGGCCTGGAGATCACGGGCAAGGCCCGCAATAACCGGGTCTTCAACTCCGTCATTGGGGCCGCCTTCGAGGCCCCGAACCCGATCCCCAACGGCCTCGGGGGAGTCTTCGTCGGCCCGGGCACTGCGAACACGATCATCGGCGGCGCGCAGCCCTTCATGGCCAACCGCGTGCTCACCAACAACGGTGCGGGGATCACGATCTCCAGCTCGAGCGGTAACCGGGTGCTTGGCAACGAGATCCGGGGCAACCTGCTGGACGGGATCACGCTCGCGGGTGCGACGAGCAACACAATCGGCGCCGTCGGGGCCGCGAATGCCATCCTCTCCAACGGACTCAACGGCATCACCGCGGCGGGCAACTCCCGCGGCACGACGATCGTGTCCAACTCGATCGTTGACAGCGGTGTGAATGGCCTCCTGCTGAACGCGGCCACCGACCTGCTCGTGGGGGGCACCGCGGCCGGCGCCGCCAACACGATCGTGACGAGCGTGGGCTACGGCTTGTTGGCGGCAGGCCCGTGCAACCGCACGCGGGTGATTCGTAACCTGATCGCCGGCAACACGCTCGGTGACGTGAATCTCGCGTCGGCGATGGGAATCACCTACGTGCCATGAGCGGGTCGGCCTATCCGGCGCTGATCCCCCACGTGCAGTTGCTCAAGTCCGCCGCCAAGGTGACGTAAAAAGCGACGTCCGTCACAACCTGGCATAGTTTGGCAGGATGCGGCTCACGGCGTTGTCGAATCGGGCTCGTCGTGCGTCATCTGTCCCTGCCTCTGGCGTCTAACGTGCCGGCTTATCTCGCCGGCAATACTTTGAACCGATGCCCCCAGTGCCCCGAGTCGGCGGGGATCGTTTTCACTTTTAGTCGGACGAGGGCACCGAGCGGACCTCTTGCTGGAGAAATACGATGAGCACCATCCACGAGGAAACCGAAGCCGCGGCAACGAGAGCGTGGACTGAGGGCCGGATGGTCTACGTAGAGTTGACCGACCAACGAATCATTGGTTTTCCGGCGAATCGTTCCCGTTGGCTCAAGGAGGCGAGCGAAGTGGAGTTGGCCGAGGTGCGACTGGAGGTCGGCGGCACGGCGCTGCGCTGGGAATCCCTCGACGAAGACATCTCGGTCGAGGGCGTGGTGGCGGGCAGGTTCCAGTTGCCGCCAACTCCCTGAACTGACCGGCCAGCGTTGCTCCGGATGCAGTTCCTGGACTTGAACCGAGGTTCAAAAGCCCGTTGTCAGCCGTTGCGGCACGGTGCCATCAGGCGGGATGGCGAAGATGCTGGCAGGTGCCGGCACATGCCAGCCGGTGCGAAGAAAGCTCCCCGAGTAGGATTCGTAACAGCCGCCGTATCCTCCGTGAAAAGACGGAGGTCGGCAAGAAAGCGACTCAAAAAACGACTCACTCGGTTGGGGTCTGGAAGCCCGCAAGAGGTCGCAGGGAGTCGCACGGGCTTTCGCCACGCTCCCACCAGATACCAAGAACCCTTCAGCAAATCGTTGGGAAAAGCAGGAGGTCATTCCCAAACGCGGGTGACCCAGTACTGATCAAACACCGCATCGGCACTCACGAGCGGAATGCCGTCAACGAGGCATTGGGCCACCATGAGCCTGTCAAAGGGATCTCGGTGGTGAAACGGCAAGGCCATCTGCTTTTCGGTGAACTCCAGCGTAATGGGCGACACTGTGACGCCGAGGTCTGCCAAAGCCCGATCCATCCATTGGCGATAGGGTAGGGAAAGAGACAGTTTCCCGAGCCCTGTCTTGATGGAGAGTTCCCAGATCGTCCCGACGCTCACTGTCAAATCGTTGGCTGGATCTTGCAGAACGGCTCTGGCTCGAGCACCGAGCCTGTTCGGGTCGTCCAACGACCAGATCAACGTATGGGCATCCAGTAGATGCCTCATTCCGTGTACTCCTTGAAGTCCTCCAGCGGGGCGTCAAAGTCTGGGGCCATGTACAGAACGGTGCCCTTCATCGTTCCCAATCGGCGTTGAGCCATCTTCGGAATCACTGGCGTCGGAACGAGCCGAGCCACTGGCCGGTCGTTTTCGGTGATGACGACTTCCTCCCCTGGCGACAGGCGATGGATAAGGTCGGCCAGAGCCGACTGTGCTTCCTTGAGCGTCACTGTGGTCATGGCAGATTCTCCCGACGCGATTCTACCAGCCACACGCCCCCTTCCGGCCCCGCTAGGTCGTAGAAAACTCCCCGAGTAGGAACAGTGCGAATCGCTGTTTCCTCGGGGAATACCGCAAAGCCGGCTCGAACGTGACGTAAAAAGCGACGTACGCCCGAAGTGCGCAGGGACGGGCACCACCCGGCAGGGAGCACCCTGGGGCACCAGACCGCTTACGCCACGGGTGCTTGTTCAGCACCGGCTTGTCAAGAGAAACCCCTGCTGAGCCCACCGAGGACGATGCCCGGTCGGGATCTTCTGCCCGCCTCAAGCCACGACTCGTCGTACCTGCTTGCGGTACTTCGCTGGTGTCATTCCCGTCAGGTTGCTGAACAGCCTCGTGAAATGGCTCTGCGACGAGAACCCGAGATCAAGGGCGATGCTCGCCAGCGGGGCATCAGTCTTCAGGGTCTCCAGGGACCGAAGAATTCGGCGGCGGTTGATGAATCGACACAGGCTCAGCCCAGTAGATTGCCGGAACTTCTTGGCGAAATGGCTTGGTGATATTCCCACACGCCAGCCCATGTCGCCGAGGGATGGAGCGAGCGCAAGGTGGGCGTCGATATACGCCACGAGATCGTCCATCGTCCGTCTTTCGAACACACTGGCATCATCATGCCAGTCCGGTAATCCGCCTCCCGAAATTTCGGTGAGACGCAGAATCAAGCGGCGTGCCGCCTCGTCCGCATGGCCGTAGCTTCCGGGGCAGTGCGGGTCACAGGTAGCCACGGTCAGAAGTGCCTGCCGCAGGACGGCGTCGTCGGGGATGAGCTGTCGCCTCCAAGCGGGTCGCCGCTCGATTCCCTCGCCGTTGGCGATTTCGTGCAGATGGCGGTCTGGGATGTAGAAGGCGACCACGTCACCGGGTGACTCCGTGTGGACGACGAAGTGGCTGTGCTCGCCGTCACATGGCCTGAAATGGAGCGTTCCGGCATGCTCGTTCCAACGCCGGTC
>CAMCQY010000038.1 GCA_945877135.1 Candidatus Kuenenia stuttgartensis | reverse complement strand
TTTACGGCTCGGGCGGGATCGTTCGCCCGTGCGGATCGCTGGCCTGCGTGCCGACCTCCGCCTCGATTCGCCGTCGGACCTCGGCCCCGAGGTGATGTTCGATCCACTCGGCCGGCGGGTGGAGATGATCGAGCGGGAGTTCAGCATGCCGCCCCAGCCACGACTCCCAGAGCCGATGCGATCGCACCACCATGTCCGCCTGCTCACGGCCGCGACCGGTGAGCGTCCAGCCGCGAGGGCCCCGCGACACACGGCCCGTGATCGCCAGCCAGACGTCCGCCACGCGGTCACCGAGCGTCGGCCCCGCGGCGGCCGGGAAGGTGACTCCGCGTGCCATCGCTTCCTCGGCTCGCCACCACGCCGCGAGCCTGTCTTCACAGGCCACCCGCCAGGCAAACCAGCCCCGATTGCAGAGCCGGGCCACAACTCCGTCGTCGGGCGCGAGCAGCACGCACGCGAGGTATTGCATGCCAAGCACGACGGCGATCATGCCCGCGGCGGTCGTATTCCACCGCCATGCGGCGAGGTAGCCGATGGCCGCGGCCACGACGCCCAGGAAGATCGCCAGCACGGCGATGCGATGGAGCCGCCGCGTCAGCAGTTCGGCCGTCGCAGCCGGCACGACGAGCATGGCTACGACGAGGATCGCCCCCACGGCCTCGAACCCCGCCACCGTGGCCAGCGCCGTGGCCACGAGCAGCCCCGTCGTGACCGCCGCCACTGGCACGCCGGCCGCCCGGGCTGCTCCGGGATCGAAGGCAGTGAACACCTGCAGCTTCCAGGTGGCGACCGCCGTCAACGCCAGCGTAACGAAGACGACCGTGGCGGTCAGGAAGGCCCGCGGCACCTCGACTCCCAGCATCGGCACCGTGTCAAACGGCACCAGTTCCAAGAGGCCGTGGAGCACGCAGGCCGGATCAAGATCGATGCGGGACGCAGCAGCCGTCACGATCACCACCCCGATCGCAAACAGCGTGGTGAAGGCCACCCCGGCCCCCGCATCCTCCGAGAGGCCGCCTTCGGTCCGTAGCAGCTGCGTCAGCCAGACCGTGAGGAGCGCTGCCGCGACAGCACCCACGAGCACGAGCGGCCCGCCCAGCCTGCCGCCCGCGAGGACAGCCACCACGATGCCGGGCAGCACGGCATGACTGATCGCGTCGCCCACGAGGCTCATCCGGCGGACGACGAGCAGCGTGCCCACCAGCGCACAGCCGGCCGCGACCATCGCGGCCGTGGCGATCGCCCAGGCATGCATGCCGCCACCATCGGTGAAGAAGGAAAGGGTCGTCATTGTTTTGGTTTGACATCAGCCCGCAGGCGGCGGCATTGAATGATTGTCGCCGGGGAATCGCAGCAGAAGAAATCTCCAGATGCTGAGGAGCCGGTCGGAGGCACGCGCAGGAGCCGGTGAATTCTGCGACTCACGAGCGATGACCCGTCGTCCGAGAGCATCCTGTAGCAGAATCCGCCGGCGACGAGCATGCCGCAGCCGGCGAACCAATGCGGGCGACTGTGGTCGATGAAGTGTGGGCGTGCTGATCATCTTTCACCGCTTACGGAGGTGGCGGGCCCACCAGCCGCGTTCCGGCGCCACTACGAATGAAACCGCAAAGATGCACGCCGCGGCCAGCACCACCAGCGGACCGGTCGCGAGCCGGGGAACAACGGCGCTCACCGCCACGCCAAACACCGCCGACGCCAGGCCAAATACGCCCGAGAGCAGGAGCATCGTCGGCACACGGTCGGTCCACTGGCGGGCGGCCACCGGCGGAATCACGACCAGCGCCGTGACGAGCACCGCACCGGCGGCCGGCAGTCCCACGACCACCATCACCGCCACCAGCGCCACCAAAAAGTAGTCCATGACCGCCACGGGCCAGCCCGTGGCGGCGGCGAAGGAGGGATCGAAGGCGACGAGCGTCGCCTCTTTCAGCGAGAGCACCAGCAGCAGCACAGCGGCCGCGGACACGGTGGCCAGCAGGATCGCGTCGGCAGTCGTGAGCGCCGCAGTATGGCCGAGCAGAAACTGCTCCAGGCCGGCGCCGCCGGGAATGCCGCGGGCCGTGATGCCGGAGACGAGCGTGATGCCAAGGCCGAACGACACGCTCAGCACGATCGCCGTGGCGGCGTCCTCCCGCGTGCGGGTGAACACTCGCAGCAGCACGAGCACACCGAGCGCCGCGAGCCCCGAGAGGAATCCGCCGACCAGCAGCACAGGCAGATCGCGGCGGCCAGTGGCGAGAAACGCCAGCGCGACGCCGACGAGCGTGGCATGGGCCGCGGCATCTCCCACCAGGGCCCGCTTGCGCAGCACGCCGAAACAGCCGATCACGCCCGCACCACAGCCCACCGCCGCCACCCCGCAGGCCACCACAAGCGTGTTGTGGGAGATCGCAAACAGTGGCTCGATGCCTGCCGGGTCTGTCACGACGTCCGCCCCCGTTCCTCGACCGCGCGGCCCAGTTCGTCGAGCAGGTCGAGCCGGCCCGCGTAGGTCCGCTCGAGGTTTTGAGGCGTGAGCACGGCGGCCGTCGGGCCGGCGGCCACCAGTCGCATGTCGATGAGCGCCACGCGGTCGAACCACTGGGCTGCGGTCCGCAGATCATGGTGCACGACGACGACCAACCGGCCGGCCTCGCGAAGTTCCGAGAGGACGCCAAAGATCAGGTCCTGCGACCTGGCATCGACGCCGGCCATCGGTTCGTCGAGCACGTAGACATCGGCCTGCTGTGCCAGCGCGCGGGCGAGAAACACCCGCTGCTGCTGGCCCCCCGAGAGCTTTCCAATCTGCCGCCCCGCGACATCGACCAGGCCGACCCGCGTGAGGCTCTCCCTTGCGATCTCGCGTTCCCGCGGCCCCGGGCGGCGAAACCAGCCGAGCCGGGCATAGGTGCCCATCAGCACGACATCACTGACGCTGACGGGAAAATCCCAGTCAACGGTTTCCCGCTGCGGCACGTAGCCGACGCGGCCACGGACCTCCGCGAACGGCTGACCGAAGAAACGAACCGTGCCACCAGCCAGCGGCACGAGGCCGAGCGCCGCCTTCAGCAGCGTGCTCTTGCCGGCACCGTTGGGCCCAATGATGCCGAACAGACAGGGCTCGTCGATCGCGAGGTCGATGTTCCACAGCACCGGTCGCCGGCCGTAGGCGACAGTCACGTCGTGGAATTCCAGGATTGGCTCACGGGGTGGCGGCTGCATGTCGCTACCGCTTTCCCGTCAATCCGGCGTGGATCGTTTCAACGTTAGCCACGAGGACTTCTTCGAGGGTCTCGGCACCGCTTCCCGGGCCACCGAGGGCATCGGAATACAACTGGCCGCCGACCGCGACGGCATGCCCGCGGGCCTGCGCCCCTTCCCGAAGTGCCGTGACGTTGCGGTCCGACACGCTCGTCTCCACGAACACCGCGGGGATGCCTCGCGAGACGATCAGATCGACCAGCCGATTGATGTCGGCGAGGCCGGCCTCGCTCTCTGTGCTCGTGCCCTGCACGCCCACCACTTCGACGTCATACGCCCTGCCGAAATAGCGGAACGCATCATGGGCGGTGACGAGCACCCGACGCGGTTTGGGAATCGTCGCGAGACGTTCCCGCAGCTTTTCGTCGAGAGCTTGCAGACGCGCCACGAAGTCGGCCCCGCGGGACTGATAGTGGTCGCGGCCGCTGGGGTCGAGCTTCGCAAGGGCCTCCACGACGGCAGGCACGCAGCGGCTCCAGAGCCGTGCGTCGAACCAGACGTGAGGATCGTAGAGGTCGTCGGCCACCGGCAGGAGCTGGTCGCGGGGCAGCGTGTCGGCCACGGCCGTCACCGGCACCCGCCGCGCGAGTCGGGAGAGCAGCTCGGACAGCTTCCCCTCGAGATGCAGGCCCGAGGCGACGACGAGCTTCGCCCTGGAAAGCCGATCAGCATCGCGGGGCGTGGCCCGATAGGAATGCGGGTCGATGCCGGCCGCCATCAGGCAGTCAACCGACACCCTGTCGCCGCCGACCTGTCGCACGAGATCCGCCACGATCGTCGTTGTCGCCACGACGGTCGCGGCCGGCTGCTCCGCCCGCGCCGGCGGCATCGCGATCGCGACGAGTGCGGCGACCGCCACGCTGAGCAGGGATGCCGGAGCCGAAGATTTTGATTTGTCAAAAAACATTTTTTGATGCACCAAAAGATAGCAGTTGCAGGCGGTAGTGGCAATCCCAGCCGACCGGCGCGTTGACCAAAACTGAGCGTATTCTTAAGTTCGATGCATCCCACCCGCCCTGGAGCGACACAGTGGACTCGACCTACTTCAAGCGGTTTCGAATGGACGTGGATCTTACGGTTCCACGACAGCCGGCCCCGCTGCGGCCCGGCTATCGGTTCGTGCCTTGGAACGAGGCCCTCGTGGACGTCCATGCCCGCGCGAAGTTCAGGTCCTTTCGCGACGAGATCGATGCGTTGGTGTTCCCCTGCCTGGGCAGCTTCGAAGGCTGTCGGCGGCTGATGCGGGAAATCCGGAATAAACCCGGATTTCTGCCGCATGCGACCTGGCTCATCGCGTTTGGGCGATCACCGGAAGACCTGCAGTGGTGTGGCACGATCCAGGGCGTCGCCGCGACGGGCGGGTCCGGCCTGATTCAAAACATCGGCGTGGTGCCGGGCCACCGCGGACTGGGACTCGGCACCTGCCTGATCGAGCAGGGTCTCGAGGGGTTTCGCCAGCACGGACTGCGGGTGGCCTCACTGGAGGTGACGGCCGACAATTGCCGCGCCGTCCGCCTGTATCAACGTCTGGGTTTCCGTCGCTCGAGAACTGTGTACAAAGTGGTGGATGGCTGCACGGTGGACGAACGCCCGGCCGGAATCGACGCCATGTCGGCCCCGGTGGCGCAGAGCGTGTCCGCCGCGAGTGCGGCCGTGTCCTGATCCTGCCTTGGCCACGGTGACCGTGAAGCAGACCCTTTTCTCGACGACACTCGACAACGGCATCGTGCTGCTCGGTGAGGAATTGCCCGGCCTCGAATCGGTGGCGGTGGCCTTTCATTCCCCCGCCGGTGCCATCCACGATGGCCGCGGACGCTGCGGCCTCGCGACACTCTCGGGCGAAATGATGCTCCGCGGCGCCGGCAGCCGCAGCAGCCGCCAGATCGTCGAGGATCTCGAGGGGGCCGGGGTGCAGTGGGCCCAGGCCGTCTCGATGAGCCACGCAAGTTTTTCCGGCGCCATGGTTGCCAGGCAGCTGTCAGACGCCCTGCCGATCTACGCCGACATCCTCCGACGGCCGCTCCTTGCGGAGGACGAACTGGAGAACGCCCGGCAGATGGTGCTTCAAAATCTGGCCGGCACCGAGGATGATCCCGCCCATCGGGCAATCCTGTCCCTGCGGGAAATCCACTATCCATCCCCCTGGGGCATGCCATCGGAAGGCCTCTCGGCTGACGTGGAGGGACTCTCCATCGGCGATGTCCGCGACTTCATCACCGCCCACGTGCGGCCGCGCGGTGCGATTATCGCCATCGCGGGCCGCATCGACTGGAGCGACTTCGTGCCCAGGATCGAGCAGCTCTTCGGCGACTGGGCCACGGGGGCGGCAGAGGCGGTCGCGACGGGACCTCGCGGTCCCCGGGTGAAGCATGTGCCGCACGACTCGCAACAGACCCACATCGCGTTGGCCTGGTCAGCGCCTCCCTACCACTCAGACGATTCCTACGAGGCCACGGCGGCGCTGGCGGTCCTTGGCGGCGGCTCGAGTTCGCGACTGTTTTCCGAGGTCCGCGAACGCCGCGGCCTCTGTTACAGCGTCTCCGCCGGCTACCAGACCCACCGCGACTTCGCCATGGCGGTGTGTTATTCGGGCACGACGGCGGCGCGGGCGCAGGAGACGCTCGACGTGATGCTCGCCGAGATTCACCGCCTGCCGGGAACGATCCAGGAAGCAGAGCTGGAACGAGTGAAGGCCCGAGCGAAGAGTGCCCTGGTGATGCAGCAGGAGTCGAGCGCTGCCCGGGCCGGCGCGATCGCGCGGCAGTGGTATCACCTCGGCACCGTGCGCACGCTGGCCGAGGAACTTGATCGCTACGACCGCCTCAGTGTGCGGTCGATCGAGCAATGGCTGGAGAAACACCCCATCCGCGACCTGTCGGTCGTCTCGCTTGGCCGGGAACCCCTGGAGGTGCGCGATGCGGTTTCTGCGTGAACGCCTCGACAACGGCCTCGAGGTCATCGCCGAGGTGACCGACGGCGCACTCTCCACGAGCATCGGGTTTTTCGTCCGCACCGGCGCCCGCGATGAAAGCGACGACCTGTGGGGCGCGAGCCACTTTCTCGAACACATGGTCTTCAAGGGCACGAAAGACCTGTCGGCCGACGAGATCAACCGGCGGTTCGACTGGATGGGAGCGAGCGCCAACGCCTTCACCAGCGAGGAGGACACCGTCTACCACGCCGCCGTGCTGCCGTCGCAGCAGCACGAGGCGGTCGATCTGCTGGCCCGCATGATGCGGCCGGCCCTGCGGGAGGAGGACTTCGCGACGGAGAAGCTCGTCATTCTGGAGGAGATCCGGATGTATGACGACCAGCCGCCGTTTGGCGCGGACGACCGTTGCCGGGCCATGTTTTTCGGCCGACACCCGCTGGCCCGCAGCGTGCTTGGCACCGTGGAATCGATCCAGTCGCTGCCTGTGGAGACGATGCGGGAATACCACGCCCGCCGCTACAGCCCGGGAAACATCGTGCTGGCGGCAACGGGTGCGGTCGATTTCCCGGCCCTGGTGGAATCGGCGAAGCGGCTCTGCGGCAACTGGGAGCAACGGGATGTGCCCGACCGCCGCGTGCCGATGACCGCGCCGGTCACCGCCCATCTCGAACAGATCGTCCGTCCCACGGCCACGCTCTCATACGCCGTGCGGATGTCGCCCGGCCCGGCAGGCGACGACGACGACCGCTTTGCCGCCAAGCTGCTGTCCGTGGTGATCGGGGACGACTCGGGGAGCCGACTGTACTGGGCGATGGTCGATTCCGGTGCCGCCGAACATGCGTCGTGCCACCATCACGATTTCCTCGACGCCGGCCTGATGATCACGCAGTTGTCCTGTGACGCGGCCGACGTCGATCCCCTGCTGTCGCGCATCCTCGATGTCTACCGCGAGGCGGCCACCCAGGGCATTGGCCAGCGTGAGTTCTCCCAGGCCCGCAACAAGCTGGCCGGACGGGTGGTGCTGGAAGGTGAACGGCCTCGCCGGCGGCTGTTTCACGTCGGGCTCGAATGGTCCCACGGTGGAATCTACCGGTCAGTGGCCGACAATCTGCGGATCGTTGAGGGTCTGACGGTGGACGACCTCCAGCGGGTCCTTACCCGGTGGCCACTGGATGGCCCCGGCGTGACTGTCTTGGCAGGGCCTTCCGGAGCGGAGGCTTCCTCTCAAGCCGCCGCCCCGGCATAATCTTGTCGGCGGATTATGGACCGCACAATCGGGGGTGGATTGTCACATCGACGCCACGCCTCACAGGCCTCCCTCCCATTTTCAACAGACTGTCATGACCCCCCTCTTCGCCAATCGTTGGTTGGTTGCCGTTCCGCCCATCTGGCTGCTCGGCGTCGGTGCCCTGATCACGCTCGCCGTGCTGGCACTCGTCTGGGCCATCCTGCTTGTGGTGTCTCCGCGGGCGGCCGCGGAGGCCCGCACGAGCCTCCGGGATGGCTTCGCCGGACCGATGGCGTGGCTCCTGCTGACGCTTGCCGGTGTGGCGGTCGCATGTGCCCCCCTCGTGCCTATGGGCCAGATCTGGCGATCGCTCGTCAGGCTGTCTTCGGCGGACAGGGTATCGGTCAGCACAACGGTTCCGGCCGGCGCCACGCTCCAGGAAATCGCGCTCGACCTGAGGCCGCAGGAACTCGCAACGTTGGAGCTTGAGAGCGACGCGCCGCTGGTGGTGCGAACGCAGCAGCCGATCGAGGGCTTCGCGCTCTCGAAGGTGCCCGACGTGGAACTTGACGCCACCAACAGCAACCGGTGGACCTGGAATCGCGTCGAGGGCAACACCAATCCGTTTCTCGGCGCCCGTGCCAAACTGGAGGCCACCAATTCCTCCGACAAACCGGTGCAGCTGACAGCAAACTGGAAACTTATCCCCGAGTTCCCGCAGGCGGCGATCCTGCCATGGACGGTGGTCACCCTGCTGACGCTGTCGCTGCTCTATGGTCTGTTCCGCCTCGTGCCTCGGCGGATCGCGGCGGTCGCCTCGGCGACCACGAAGGAGGCAATCGGCCAGCCGATCTTCGCCGTGGCGCTGATCGTGGGCGTGGTGGTGCTGCTGGCGTTCATCGTGATTCCCTACAACACCTTCGGCGAAGACGTGAAGATGCTGAAGGACAGCGGGCTCACGCTCATCAAGGTGCTGGCGCTCTTGGTGGTCGTCTGGACCGCGAGCGTATCGGTGGCGGAAGAGATCGAGGGCCGGACCGCGCTGACAGTGCTTTCCAAGCCGCTCACCCGGCCGCAGTTCATCCTCGGCAAGTTCGCCGGCCTGGCACTGGTGGCGTTGCTCGTATTCATGATTCTCGGCACCGTGTTGCTCGCCACGACGAGCCTCAAGGTCGTCTACGACGCCCGCGAAGGGGCAAAGCTCGAACCGATCTGGCGTGATTGCGCCGATGAGATGATCACCGTGGTGCCGGGCCTCGTGCTCTCCCTGCTGGAAACGATCCTGCTCGCGGCGGTCAGTCTCGCGGTCTCCACGCGGCTGGGCATTGTCCCCAACCTGATCATCTGCTTCACCGTCTACGCGCTCGGTCACCTGGTACCGCTGATCGTGCAGTCGAGCGTGGGAAAGATCGCGATCGTGCGTTTTGTGGGGCAGTTGTTCGCGACGATCCTCCCGGTGCTGGAGCACTTCACGATCGAGGCAGCCGTCGTGGGTGGCGTACCGGTGCCCTGGAGCTACCTGGGCTGGGCAGCGCTCTACGCGGCCCTCTACTCCGCGGTAGCCCTGCTCGTGGCACTTGTTCTCTTCCAAGACCGCGACCTGGCGTAACGAAACACACGTCGGCAGCGCCGTGCGTCCTACCGCACGACGCCAGTGCTCGCGGTCACGCCCACTGCACCCGCGGCCCCTGCTTCCTGTTCGGCAAGCCGCGGCAGCATCCATTCGCCCGTGTCGGCCGATCGACGGGCCTGTGCCTGGGCCTTGCCATCGAGGAAGATGAGCATGCCGCCGCGGAGCCGCCGCTCGATTCGTGGCCCGATCTCCACGCCGAGAATGCCGGCTGTTTGGCTCCGACCAAGCGAGGTCTTCAGCTCGAGCACCTCGCGGCCCAGTGCGTGGTCGCTCGAGAGACCGAGTCCGCCGACCCACGTCGCCCGGCCGTCCTGAATGACGGTCGGATCGGCCTGCATACCAGCCGTCAGGGCGATCCCTTCGATCCGGCTGCTCACCTCAGCGGCCAGCGAGTCGCTGCCGGCACCTCGTCCCGACGGGCCCCGCACCAGCATGTCGATGGGAACACCCAGCGGCAGGTCAGCAGCATTCGAATCGGCTTCGATGCCCCGCAGTGCCGACGCAACCGAGTCGGCCCCCTTGAAGTCGTCGAGGCCAAGTCCGTCGAACACCACGGGCGTCGTGGCGGCCGTGGCCGCGACCGGCTCCGCATTGGCTCTCCCGCAAGCCACCGCCGCCAGTGTCAGGAGGATCCGGGTGACTCGCTGCATCGTCTCGCCTCCGCTGCCAGGCGAACCCCGCCCCGCCACCTTTCCTTCGGCAGCGTGAGCCTGCTCCGCCAGCCCGCCCCGCGGCAGCCCTCCTACTCCAGCACGCCCTCCTACTCCAGCACGCCCTCCTTCTCGAGCGCGGCCGTGGCCGGCTCGCCTGCTTGGACGGGCTTTGCCGTATCTGCCGCACCTTCGGCCCTGCCCTCCGAAATGTCCACCGCCGATTTCACCGACTCCGACGGCAGCGTGCCATCGACGGCCGCGGCTTCGACACGCAAGCCGTCAAGAATCTCCCGCAGGCCTTCGACCTGCACTGCGAAGGCCTGCGTGGCCTCGCTGAGCAGTGCCCGTCGGGTGGCCCGGTCGCGTTCGGCGGCGGCGTCTGACAATTGCTTCTGCTGCTGGAAGTCCGCGGCCTGAGCGAGCAGTGCCTCCTCCATCTGCGTGATCGCGGCATTGACGTGCCGGATCATTGCGTCGCGGGCCGTCGCATTGCGATCGGTGTGGACGGCAAGACGCTCCAGAATCTCATGCCGTGTCTGGGAGATGGCCGCGGTAGACCGAATCAACTCCTGCCGCACCTGGTCGGCGACGGCCCACTGCCGTGCCATGTCGGTCCCGAGCGACTGGATGCGGGTCAGGGTGGCAGCCCCGGATGACTCCATGCTGGCAAGTCTTGCCTCCAACTCGACGGCAGCGGTTGCCTGACGGGCAAGGCCCTCGTGCAGACGCGCGAGTTCCTCACTGTTGGCTGCACTGAAACGATTGATGCCGACGATGCTCTCCTGCACGGCAGCCTCGACGGCGCTGGTCTGGTGCACCAGCCGCCACACGACGGTCGTCAGCATGAAGGAGAACGCCGCCACAACGATGCTGGCAGCGGGCAGAAAGCGGACGTGGTTGCCGCTGCGGCGAACCTCGTTTTCAACGAGCGAGATGCGGTCGTAAACTTCCATGGATGCCCCCTGCGGATCGAAGTGTTCCCCGGGGCCCCAACGCCCCTCCGGGTATTCTTCGGCGGCCACCGAGAGCATCATTGACCGGATACAGCCCGGCGTTGCAGCCGCTTTCTCCGGTGCCGACGGCACGCCGTTTTCCACAGACGGCCGGCCGTTCGCGACGGCCGTACAACCTGAGGAAGACAGGGGAAATATGCCGTTCGAAGCGGTCAGGCCGCGACGCGGGGTGGTGCCGACACGACAGGCTGTTCCGAACCCAGACGGGTGCAGATCAGGCCGTCGAGCACCCGCATGGCGATCTCGAGCGCCGCGCCGCCCGCGGCTGCCGTCACGAGCGCCGGACGACGCGACCTCACGGCGGCCAGAAAATTGTCGTGCTCGCAGGCGATCGCGTTGGCCTCGGGGACGGCGAGTATTTCCCGCGGCAAAATGTCGGTGAAGAAGCTGTCCTTGAGCGCCGCACGGCCTGCCGGCGGTACTGCGGCCGCGTCGAAGGTGCCGCGTTGAACGGCGATGGACGGCGACACGACTTCGACCGTCTTGGCGTTGAAGTCGGCGGCAACGAGCCCCTGCGTGCCCCAGAGCGACACCCGACGGCTGAGCGTGGGATGGATCCGCGAGGCAGAGAGATCGGCGATCAGCCCCGAGGAGAAGACGAGCCGGGCCCGGACGGCATCCTCGTGGCCCCCTGTCGCGACGATGCCCTGCGACTCGACCCGCGTGAGCTTCCCCGGCTCGAGCGAGAGCACGAGATCGATGTCGTGGATCATGAGGTCGAGCACGACGCCGACGTCGAGCGACCGAAATGTGAACGGGGCCAGCCGCGCCGATTCGACCGACAGGATCCGGCCCCTGCCGCATCGTTCGACGGCCATCTTCCAAGCGGGATTGAATCGCTCCACATGCCCGACGGCGACGATCCGGCCATGCCGGTCGGCGGTGTCGGCGATCTGCCGGGCCTCGTCACCGTTGGTGGCGATCGGCTTCTCGATGAGAAGATCGAGACCTTGCGAGAGCAGCGGCAGCGATACGGCCGCGTGCAGGCAGGTGGGGGCTGCGACCACGACGGCATCAGCCAGGCCGACAAGCTCCTGTGGCTCGGCAAGCGCCCGGCAGCCGTGAGCCTCGGCGACCCGCTGCCGCGATTCGGCAACGGGATCGACCACGGCCACGAGTTCGGCA
The DNA here is from genome assembly GCA_945877135.1 of Candidatus Kuenenia stuttgartensis. Lineage (GTDB taxonomy): Bacteria > Planctomycetota > Planctomycetia > Pirellulales > UBA1268 > CAMCQY01. Next base: position 16,214 of record CAMCQY010000038.1, on the reverse strand, counting down.
TCGGTCCTCGCGGCAAGCAGGCGGGCATGAATCGTGCCCAGATGTCCGCACCCGATCACCGCCACCTTCAGACGTGTCATGCCGCCCTCCTTCGTTCGCGGGCGCGTCCATGCCGCCCTTCCTGTTGCCTGGCCAAAAATTCGAGTAGTTGGAGGACGTCTGGGAGCAGCATCCCCTTCGTCCTCAGGATCTCGCGGGCGGGCTCCAACCCGACCTTCGCCCGAAAGAGGAGCCGATGCGCCTCGGACACTCCCTCGATCGCGTCGTTGGCAAAACCTCCCCGCTTGAGGGCCACCACGTTGATGCACCGCGGCCGGGCAGGCAGCCCCTCGCAGAGCATGAACGGAGGCACGTCATGGAGAACGCGGGAGAGCCCTGCCACGAACGACCAGCCGCCGATCGTCGCCCAATGGTGGACGGCGACCGCTCCGGACAATGACGCCCGGGAGTGCACGCGAACATGCCCGCCCAGCAGCGTGCCGTTGGCCAGCATGCAGTGGTCGCCGATGCGACAGTCGTGGGCCACGTGGCTGCAGGCCATCAGAAAATTGCCGTTGCCGATCGAGGTCACGCCCTCTTCTTTTTCCGTAGCGCGATTGATCGTGACGCTCTCGCGAATGACGTTGCCGTCGCCGATGTCAACCCTCGTTCGCGTGCCGCGGTAGCTCACGTCCTGCGGCTCGCCCCCGATCACTGCGTTGGGAAAGAGGTGATTCTGCTCGCCGATGTGCACGTCGCCCATGATGGTGACGTGGTTCTCGAGCACCGTGCCGCGTCCAATGACGGCACCAGCCGAGACCCAGCAGAAAGGCCCGATCGTCACATCCTCGGCGAGTTGCGCCCCCGCCTCGACCACGGCCGACGGATGCACCAGCGGCGGTCGTCCGCGGAGCACGCCTCCACAGGACGGCGTGTCGCCCCGCATCGGCACCGTGGCTTGAAAATCGTCCATGCCGTTGGTCTCGGGGAGGCGGTGGATCAGGCGGAGGCGGGCTGCAGGGAGGCGGCCAAACGCGCCGCCAGGGCACCGTTGAGCCTGTGTCCGCTGCGACAGGCCCGGACGTGGGCGTGGATCGGACGGCCGGCAAGCGACAGATCGCCCACCAGATCGAGCACCTTGTGCCGCACGCATTCGTCGGGCCAGCGGAGCGCGTTGCCGATTGGGCCATCCGGCCCGAAAATGAGCAGGTCGTTGGTCGTGGCCGCCAGCCCGCGGCCCTCGGCCCGGAGTCTCTCGGCATCCTCGGCCGGGAGAAACGTGCGTGCGGCGGCCAGCTCCGTGCGATACGCCTCCGGCGTCACACGTAGCGAAAGCGTCTGCCGTCCGATCGGGCCGGCACCGTAATCCAGCTCGTAGTCCACCGAGAGCCCAGAAAACCTCGGGGGCGAGGCCTCGATCCACGAGGTGTCGTCGCCGATGCGGACCACGGAATCGACGACGATCGGGTCGACGGCGGCTCCCAGTTCCGCTGCCCCCGCGGCATCGATCGCCTCGACGAACGCCCGCGATGAGCCATCGAGCCCTGGCATCTCCTCGCTATGCACTCGCACGAGGCAGCAGTCGATCCCGAGACCGGCAAGCGCGCTGAGCAGATGCTCCACCATTTCCACGCGGCCACCGCCCGCACAGAGATTCGTGCGACTCGAGGCCTCCACGCGATAGTCCACCGTGGCGGGAATCACCACCTGCTCAAGCAGATCCTCCCGCACGAACACCACCCCGGCGCCGGCGGCCGCGGGCTCGAGTTCGACGCGATTCTCACGCCCACTCCAGTAGCCGACGCCCGTAATGGAGACCGGCCTCTGAAGCGTGCGCTGCGACCGCTGTCGTGTGGCTTGATGCATGAGAAAACCCGCGGCAACTCCGTCACAGACACCTGGCCGGCCGCGGGAACCCCGAGCATTCCCAGCGACCGACCGAGTGAACAAGGCTCTGGATGACTTTTCCAAGGCCACCTATCGACGCGGCGGCATCGCTCCGGGACGGCCGGTCTGATCGGCGACGGCGGCGTTGTTGAGCATCTTGAGGATGTCGGGCGTGATGTCGTTGCCCGATTCGTAATAAACGATCGGCTTGGTGATGCCCCTCAGGATCTGGTTGCGATCGGCGCCATCGACCGGGTCGCCGTCGAACCGAAACACCACCGCGATGCCATGCTCACGCGCGAACTGAGCGACGGCCTTCTCGACCTCGGTGTAGACCTGCAGGTAGACCTTCGCCTCGCGGTCCATGAAGTCCTTCTTCGAGAGCTGGGCAGTGACGTTGAAGTCGCCCTGCCCCTTGGCAATCTCGGCCTCGAGCTTCTTGTATTCAGGCGTGCCGACATTGAAGCCCTTGAGCTGCTCCATCAGACCGTTGATGCGGTCCCGCTCCCCCTTGAGGGAGTTCTCGGCGGCCATCACCTCGTCCTTCATCTTGTCCATGGCGGCCTTGAACCGGACATGGTTCTTGAAGATGTAGCCGACGTCGATCACGGCGACATGCGAGGCAGGCGTCGCCGGACGCACCTGCTGCAGTTGCCCCTGCGGCGCGGCAACGGGCGCCTGGGCGAAGACGGTTGCATGCGTCAGGGCCACGACGGCCGCACACACGATACTGGCGATTTGCCTGTTCACAGAATGCACTCCTTGCTGGATGTTTTTCACACGCGACCCACGGTGCCGACCGATCGCCGCCGAAACGATTCGGGGTCGGCCTCGAGTCCGAGGGCGGGCGGGATGATGGCAACCCAAGCCGACTGGCTCAAGGCCAAAAAACAGCCGCGAAAGGGGCAGAATGTGGGCCGCCCTACTTCGGCGGGTCGAGCGTGATCTGGAGCGTGACCTCGGCGCCGTCCCGCGTCACCACCACCGGCACGGTCTCGCCCCCCTTGTGCTTCCGCAGGGCGCTGTCGAAATCCTCGAGCCCCGTGACCGCACTCTCCCCCAGCCGCACGATCACATCGCCTCCCTTGAGGCCCCCCTTCGCGGCCGGCGAGTCCTTCGTCGCGCCGGTGATGGCGTAGCCCTTCCCCGGCTTGCCGAAGTCGGGAATGCTGCCGAAGTAGGGCCGGTCACCGCCGCCGCGGGCGAACTGCTTCGAAGCCACCTCGATGTAGGCGGGCCGTTCGGCCGTGGTGGCGAGGTCGCGGACGACGTCGGCCACCAGCCGTGCGATCCGCACCATGCCGTCATAGTTGATCTTGTCGGCGGTGTCGGTGGGGCGGTGGTAGTCGCTGTGCGAACCGGTGAACAGATGCAACACCGGGATCTTCCGGGCATAGAAGCTCGAGTGGTCGCTGGGCCCGAAGCCCCCCGGCTCCTTGGCCGCCTCGAATCCACGCGCCGCCACGAGTCTATCGATGAGTGCGTCGAACCCAGTGCCGGTACCGGTGCCGTGCACCACGATCTTGTTGCCATCGAGCCGACCCACCATATCGAGGTTCACCATGGCGGCGGTGTCGGCGAGAGGCACCGCCGCATTTGCCGTGTAGTGGGCGCTGCCGAGCAGGCCACGCTCCTCGCCAGAAAAGGCCACGAAGAGAATCGACCGTGGAAATGGCCCCTCCTGCTTGAGTATCCTCGCCACTTCGACGAGCAGGGCCGTGCCGCTGGCGTTGTCGTCGGCGCCGTGGTGCACCGCATGCTCGCCCGGCGCCGCGGAATTCGCGCCGCCGTAACCCAGATGGTCGTAGTGGGCGCCGAGCACCACGGTCTCATTTGTGGCAGAACGCTTCCCTTCGGCGGCATCCGCGCCCCCCTGCGTCCAGCCCACGCCCGGCAGGACCGCGATCACATTCCTGCCCTCGGTCTCGGTCCGTTCGATCGCCGTCTGACCGCGAATCCGCCAGCCGGCGAGCGGGCCGCTCTGCGGTTCGAGGGCGTCGTCGATCCCCTTCTGAATCGTGTCGAGATCCCTGCCCAGTGACGCCTTCACGACATCGTCTACCAGCGACCGGCGGAGGTGCACGATCGGCATCGTGCGGTTCTCGGAGCCGTCACCGGCGCGGGTAAAGGCCATCAGCGTGTCGCCATCCGCATCGGCATCGTTGCAGAAGATGATGCCCCCGGCCTCGTGCTCCGAGGCATTGGCCACCTTCCGGGCCAGGGCTGCATACTGCGACGCCTGGTTGCCGTCGAACACGCTGTGAGGGTTGTCCTTCTGCGGCTCCTGTCGCAGCACCACAACGCCGGCCCCCTTGGCGGAACCGCTCCCCGCGTTGGCCGCGAGCGGGGCGTAGTCGTCGTAGTGCTCCGCAGGGGCGGTGATGCCGTAGCCCGCGAAGACAAGCGGCAGGTCGAACTTCCCCGAACCACCTGCGGCCAGTGGCGTGAAATCCTTGCCCAGGCTCAGCGGAATGGTCCTCGGCACGCCGTCCTCACCGGGCGGGCCCACCAGTTCCGCCGTGTTGGCGTCCGCGGGCCCCAGCTTTGCGTCGAGCGTCATGGCGAACCGCTGGAATGGCGTCGCAGCCCCCCCGTCGGGGACGCCGCCCACGACCGACTCGAGGCCGATCCCGGCCAGTTGTTCGGCCACCCAGTCAGCGGCCTGGTCGGCACCCTTGGTGCCGGGCCCGCGTCCCTCCCGCTCGGGCGCGGCCAGCCACTCGACGGCCAGCTTGAGCCGATCGCGCAGCGGAGCATCGTGAGCCGGCTCCGCGGCAGGCGTCTGCACCACGCCTGAAAGCTGGGCGGCCAGTGACAGCGAGAGGGCGACCCAGACTCGGAATGACAAGGGCTGTGTGCTCGGCATGGGCAGGTCCTGCAGGAATACGTGGGGGATGCGTCTGCCGCCGTCATGGAACAACGCCAGCCTGCCAGCATTTTAGCCACACTCCCGTGACAGGCGGCGCAGCGGGTAGGATGTTGATTGAAAAGACCACCGTGGAGCCTCGTCCGTGCCTTCCCTTTTCGTGATTCAGGGCCGCAATCGCGGCTCCCGCTACGATCTCAGTCACCACGAGGGGGCGATGAGCATCGGGCGGGAGGCGGGCAACTTCGTGCAGTTGGATGACAACGAGGTATCCCGACGGCATGCCGAGATCCGACGGGTGGGCGAGTCGTTCTTCGTTGGCGACCTGAAAAGCTCCAACGGCACCTGGCTCAACAGCCGGAAAGTTGAGCGGGCGGAGCTCTCCAACGGCGATCAGATCCAAGTAGGTCGGACGATCCTCGTCTATGCCCGCGACGGGGCCGACGTGGCCGCGACGGGCCTCGTTGACATCGTGCCGGGATCCAATGGCGGCGACGGCTCGCGGATCGTACGGACGGCCCGCGAGGCCGACGTCGGCGGAGATCCACTTCCCGACGACACGCAGAATCGCTGGCTGGCGCGGGCCCGCAGCAACCTGCAGGTGATGTACCGCACAGCGCTTGCGGTCAGCCACACCCTCGACATCGACGAACTTCTCGGCCGCATCCTGCAGCTCGTCTTCGAATGGGTCGAGGCGGACCGTGGCTGCATCATGCTGCTCGACCCCGAGTCAAAGCAGCTCCGCACGAAGGCCCGGCGCGACCGGCGCGTGAGCGAGGCGACGTCGATGGCAATCAGCCGCACGATCCTCGACTACGTGCTCGACCGCGGAGAGGGTGTGATCACGAGCGATGCCCAGGACGACGATCGCTTCAGCGGCGGCAACAGCGTGGTGCGAACCGGCGTGCGGGAAGCGATCTGCGTGCCGATGCAGGGTCGCTACGGCACGGTCGGTGTGATCTACGTCGACACGACCGTCCCGCTGGGCGACGCGATCGAACGGGGGCAGCGCCAGTTCACAGACGAGCATCTCAAGCTCCTCATCGCCATCGGCCATCAAGCGGCACTGGCTGTCGAGGACACCACCTACTACTCCGCGATGGTGCAGTCGGAACGGCTTGCCGCCGTCGGCCAGACCATCGCCACACTCTCGCACCACATCAAGAACATCCTGCAGGGCATACGCGGCGGCAGCTACCTGGTCGAGATGGGACTGGAAAACGAGGACCTCGCCCTGGTCCGCAAGGGCTGGGACATCGTCAACCGCAACCAGAACAAGATCTCCTCGCTGGTGATGGACATGCTCTCGTTCAGCAAGGAGCGGGAACCCGACCCGGTGCCGTCCGACCTCGTGGCGCTGGTCACCGACATCGTGGAAACCGTCCAGCAGCGGGCGGATGAAATCGGCGCGACGCTCGAGTGGGCACCACCGACCGACATGCCCCAGCTGCTCTTCGACCCGGAGGCACTGGCTCGGGCCATCCTCAACGTCGTGACCAACGCGCTCGATGCGGTCGAGGATCGCAGCGGCGCGACGGTGTCGATCCGCGTCACATGCGACACCGAAGACGAACGCGTTCGCGTCACCGTCAGCGACAACGGCGAGGGCATGACCCCGGACACGATCGCTGAAATCTTCAACCTCTTCGTGTCCACAAAGGGTGCCCGCGGCACAGGCCTCGGCCTGACGGTCAGCCGCAAGATCCTGCGCGAGCATGGCGGCGACATTCACGTCTCCAGCCAGCCCGGTGAGGGAAGCACGTTCGTGCTGGAATTCCCCGTGCGCACCGGCGACGATGCGCAGGCCGACCCCCCTCCCGACAGCCCCGCCACCCTATCATGATCAGCCAGTCCTCCAGCGGCGACGTCGCCGCGGCGACGGAATCGGCGGCGCACCACTCCGGCTCGCGTCGGCTGCCGATCTCGGCGGTCATCATCGCGCGTGATGCCGCCTCGCGTATCGGCGAGGTGCTCGGTGCCCTGAACATGTGTGACGAGCGACTCGTCCTCGACTCAGGTTCGACCGACGACACCGTCGCATTGGCCCGGGCAGCCGGGGCTCGCGTCGAACACCAGCCGTTTCTCGGTTACGGACCGCAGAAGCAGCGGGCCGTCGAACTCGCGACGCACGACTGGATCCTTTCACTCGATGCCGACGAGGTGCTCGACGACCATGCCCAGGCGGCCTGCGAGCACCTTGATCTGTCCAACCCAGCCGCCTGCTGGGCGATCCGACGGCGGACCTTCGTGGGCCGTCGCGAGGTCTGCCATGGCGTCTGGCGGGACGAGCGCGTGCTCCGGCTGTTCAATCGCACGACGGCCGCCTTCAAGGCGATCGCCGTCCACGAGGAGGTGCAATCGCAACAGCCTCCGCGGCTGCTGGCCGGTTCGATTCTCCATTACAGTTTCGCCGATTGCCGCGATGTGCTGTCGCGTTCACTGCGGTACGCGCCGCTGAAGGCCAATGTCCTGCGGTCGAAGGGGGAGCGGTCCGGCGCCTGGATGCTGCCTCTCCGCGGATTGGCGGCATTCGTGAAGAGCTACGTGCTGCGGAGCGGCTGGCGGGATGGGGGTGTTGGCTTCGTGGTCGCGCTCGGTCGGGTGATCGACTCCACGCTGCCGCGTGCCCTCCTGCTCGCGGACGAATCCCACGACGATGACGCCTGAGTGCGATCCCGCCGGATGGCTCGGCCACGGTTCGGGGCTGCCCATGCCCCGTCGCCGGACGTTCGCTTCGGCATCCTGCCTGCGCTCACTCGATGCTGACTGCGCTCCGGCATCCTGCCTGCGCTGGTCAGCAACGCCGGCTCTCGAGGCATGGGCAGCCTCTCACGGATGATTCCGAATTCCATACAAGCCCTGAGCGCAAGCGACGGGATGGGCCCGCCATGGACGCGAGCCCAGAGGGAACTGGTAAGCACCTGCGAGTGTCAGCCCCGCAGCACATCGAGCACTCGCTGCATGTCGGCGGGAAGAGGCGCTGTGAATTCGATCCGTTCCCGCGTCACGGGGTGATCGACCGCGAGGCTGGCGGCGTGCAACGCCTGCCGTTCGATGAGGGCCGAACCTGCAACCAGGCCGGCTCCGTCGTCTGGGATCCCAAAGAAGGCCTGATCGATGCGGGTGCGGCCACTATAGAGACCATCGCAGAGCACCGGACAGCCGATCGCCGCCATGTGCACACGGATCTGGTGCGTCCGGCCGGTCTTGGGCGCGACCCTGACGAGCGCCGCCCCTCGGAATCGCTCCAGCACCTCGAACCGCGTCACCGCGTCGCGGCTGGTCGAGTGGTCGCGACGCACCGCCATCTTCTCCCGCTGGTAGGGATGGATGCCGATGGGCAGGTTGATTTCATCGCTGTCGAACTGTGGCTGCCCCTGCGTGATCGCCAGGTAGGTCTTCGTGACAGTTCGCCGCTCGAACTGCTTCGCCAGCGCATGGTGGGCCTCCTCCGTGCGTGCCACCACGATCACTCCGCTGGTGTCGCGGTCGAGCCGGTGGACGATCCCTGGCCGCGTCGGGCCGCCAGCGTTTGAGAGTCCCGCACCACCGGCGGCCGCGCCAGGGCGTTCGAGGTGCCACTTGAGCGCTCCGGCGAGCGTGCCCTTCCAGTTGCCCTTGGCGGGATGCACGACCATGCCGGCTGGCTTGTTCACGACCGCGATCCAGTCGTCGAGGTGGACGAACTCCAGCGGAATCTCCTCCGCCGCAGGCCCGGCCCGGGGCGGCTCCGGCACCGTCATGCAGACGATCGAGCCGGCCCGCAGTTTGAGCGATGCCCGCGCCACGACCCCATCGACCCGCACGACTCCCTTGTCGATCGACCGTGCGAGAAACGAGCGGCTCTGCTCCGGAAACGTGCGGGCCAGAAAGACATCGAGCCGCAAGCCCGCAGAGGCGGCGTCGGCCGTCAGCACGATGTCGGTGCCGGGGGCGAAGCCGGTGTCGTCGCTATTGCCCGGCTGCGGGCTGGGCTGGCTCAGCGGCTGGCTCGGAGGATGGTGCGGCGTTGGCTGGGTTTGCGACATTCGTGGCACTGGCCGGAGGCGTGATCTTCTGAGCTCCGAACCAATCGTACCACTGGCGGGTCGACTCGCGACCGATTTCGGCGGCCCGGGTGGCTGCGATCTGGGCGAGCGCGTCGGTCGGAAACTCGGCCGCCACTGCCTCGTAGCCGCGGCGGGCCTCCGCCAGCTGGCCGAGGCTTTCACGGGCTTTTGCCAATCCAAAGACGACCCGTTCACCAAGCAATCCCTGAGGTCTGCCCGCCATCAGCGACGAATAGGCTTCGACGGCAGACTGGAGGCGGCCCTCCGCCCGCTGCCGATCGACGAACAGCAACTGGGTGCCCTCCGCTGCCGCAGCGTCGGCCACCATCAGTTCCGACCAGCGGGCCGCATCGGTTCCCGGATAGCGACGGATCACCTCGTTGAAGGAGTCTGTTTCGCCCGAAGACATCGCCGCCAGACAGGCATCCCAGCTCTGCGTGCGGGTGGCCTCGGCCTGCGACTGTACAAAGCCAAACGCCACGAAGGCGGCCAGTGCCGCGGCGAGCCCGGCAAGGATCGTGCTGAAGTAGGGACGGATGCGATCGACAATCGCCAGCGTTGCCTCGGCGAGGTCGTTGTCGCCAACTTCTTCCTCTGCGAGAGCCATGTCAACACGGTCAACACGGGCGGCATCGAGCGGACGTGATTCGTCGGCGGCCAGCCGCGAGCGGCCCTCAGCATCCGGCGTCATGCCGGGACTTCTACGACGGCGGTGCGATGATTTCTTCACAGCGTGCTCCTGACGGCCGCCGGCGTCGGCTCCCAACCCGAGGGACCAACCGCCTTGGCGCGAGCAGAGAAATAGAGACTTCCCGCCGCGGAGCGTCAAGCCGGACTCGCTCCGCATGTGGTAGATTCCTCGTTCCATGAACCCTGTCAACACTCCCACCGCTTCCCAGAAACCTTCGACCGGCCTCAATCCGGCGCAGACGGAGGCCGTCTGGGCGCCGGTGGGACCGCTTCTGGTGCTCGCCGGGGCGGGCACCGGCAAGACCCGCGTCGTCATCGCCCGAATCGCCCATCTTGTCTGGCGCGGCACGCGTCCACCGCGAATCCTCGCCGTCACCTTCACCAACAAGGCGGCGAAGGAGATGCTCGCCCGCGCCGGCAAGCTGCTCAAGACGAAGAATGACGAGCAGCCGGAGATTTCCACGATCCACTCGCTCTGCGTTCGCATCCTCCGGCGGCACGCCGCGCGGGTCGGCCTCCCCGGCCGATTTGCGATCATCGACCGCGGCGAACAGGAGTCGGCCGCGCGGAAGGTGCTCAAGGAGCTGAAGGTGCCGGAGGCCACGCTCCGCCCCGGCGACCTGCTCGACCGTATCAGTCGCTGGAAGAGCGCGGCAGTTCGGCCCGACGCCGCCTTCGATGCGATCCCGGTCGATGCCGGGGATTCCTGGGAGCTTGCCGCTGCGGGATACCGCCGTTACCAGCAGACGCTGCGAACGGCGGGCGCCGTTGACTTCGACGACCTGCTCCTCGTGGTGGACGACCTCTTCGCTGAGCATGAGGAGGTCCGCCAGGCCGAGGCGGCGCGGTTCGACCACCTGCTCGTCGATGAATATCAGGACACCAGCGGCATCCAGGAGCGGATCGTGGCGGCATTGGCCCGCGACCACCGCAGCCTCTGCGTGGTGGGCGACGACGACCAGTCGATCTATGCCTGGCGGGGTGCCGAGATCTCGCACATCCTCGAATTCCCCCGCCGCTGGCCGGGGGCCACGGTCGTGCGGCTCGAGGAGAACTACCGTTCAACGCCGGAAATCATCCACGCCGCCAACACGCTGATCGCCCGCAACTCGCGACGGCACGGCAAGACGCTCATCTCCAAGGCGCCATCTGGCCCGCCACCGGCGATTGTGCAGGCTCAGGACGAGATCGATGAGTCACGGCGGGTGGTAAGCGACCTCGAATCGCGGCTGAAGGAAGGATCGGTCGCACCGGCCGAGGCTGTGATTCTCTTCCGCACCGGCGAACAGACCCGTGTGTTCGAACAGGAGCTCCGCCGCCGAGGCATACCCTACGAGCTGATCGGCAGCCGCTCCTTCTTCGACCGTCGCGAGGTGAAGGATGTGATGGCGCTGTTGCGGGTGCTCGTCGATCCCGACGACGACCTCGCCCTGTCCCGGATCGCCAACGTGCCCCCGCGGGGCCTCTCCGGGACGACGGTGCAGGCTGCTCGCAATGCAGGCACCACGGCGGGGCACAGCCTCTGGAAGGAACTCCTCGCCGCCCGCGATGCCCACCGGCTTTCGACCGCGGCGACCGCCGGCGTGATGGCGCTCGAGCGGGTGATCGCGTTGCGGGACGGCGCCGATGCGCGAGGAGCGGGCGAGACACTACGCACGCTGCTGGAGTTGATCGGCTATCGCGGCTTTCTCCAGAAGGAATACGAGGACGATCCGGCCGAGCAGGAGGCCCGTTGGGACTGCGTGGAGCAGATGGTCAACGCGCTGGCCGACCACGAGAAGACGGGCAAAAATCTCCCCGCCGCCAAGCGGCCCGATTTTGCAGGTATGGTCCGCGGGTTTCTCGACGACCTTGTGCTTGATGTCACGGAGGCGGAGCGGTTTCGTTCCGACAAGCCGAAGGGCAACGTACTCCGTCTGATGACCCTCCATGCGGCGAAGGGACTGGAGTTCGACTGCGTCTGGATGGTGGGGATGGAGGAAGGGCTGCTGCCGCACCACCGCTCGCTCAACGATGGCCTGCAGGCGATCGACGAGGAGCGGCGTCTCTGCTACGTGGGCGTCACCCGCGCGAAGAAGCGACTCGCCCTCTCCCTCTGCCTGACGCGGATGAAGTGGGGCAAGAGCAAGCCCTGCCGCCCGAGTCGGTTTCTCTATGAGCTCACCGGCCAGGCGGAGAAGTTCACGGACGAGCCGGCGGGCGAACCGCCGACAGGAGCACGTCCGGCAGCATCCGGGTCAGCTGCACAAGAGGCCCGAAAAGGTGCCCGAGGCCCGGCCCGCCGCGGGCGAGCGAAGCATACGTAGCGACGAGCCCTTGGGCGAGCTTCGTACCGCCTGCGTGCCAGGGAAACCACGGCGGTGTCGGCCACACCACCAGCGGTGTCCGCAGGATCGTGTTGTGGACCAGTGGCAAGAGCAGCGGATCGTGCACGCGGCCGATGCCGCTTGCGGGTGCGGCGAGCGTGCCGCCAGGGAACCCACCCCACGGGATGTTCCCCATCGCATAGGCCAGCGCCGACCAGCCGTTGACCGCCACGACACCATATTCGAGATGCTCGACGAACAGTTCCGCCCGCTGCCGATCCCGCTCGGCAAGCGTCGCGGGAATGGTCACGCTTGCCGCCAGCGACCCCGGCAGGCCGTGCACGACGCCGCCCGCCCGTGTGCAGAACGCCTCGATATCGTCGGCGGCGATGGCCGTCTCGGCGGCGACAGGCACGAACCATTCCCGCGCGACCCAGGCCCGATCCCGCTCGATGTCGAGCCCCGTGCGAAACACCCACGGCAGCGTGCCATCGGCCGGGGCCGGCCGACCGGCAATCGTCTCCCAGGCGGTCGCCGCACCGGGATACCACCCATGCCGGGCGGGCAGGCTCGCGAGCCGCCGGCCGACGAGCGCGAGGAATTCGTCGCGCTGCGGCCAGGCCCGGCAGGTGATGACGAGCTTGGTGGCGATGCAGTTGAACGACGTGTTGTTGGCGATCGACGCCGCCACGGTGTCGGCCTGACAGGCGAGTTGGGCCGGCGTGTAGCGGCCCGGCACGATGATCCAGGGCGTGACATTCCCCAGTTCGCAGGTGATCGGCTTTGCGAGCAGCGGCTCGGCCCCGGCCGCATGCGGATCGCGGCCGCCCCAGACAAGTGCGTCGAAAGCCCCCTGCCCGCCTGTGAGGTGCACATGCGTGACGAGTGGCGCGACGACGGCGGCCTGCGCAACCTCCGCGCCGCCGGTGACGATCGCCAGCAGTCCCGCCGCGACGAGCGGCTCGAGCGCCCTGCCGAGTATCGGCTCGAGCGGCGCATGGAGCGGGTGGAGCTTGAGCAGGGCGGCGCGACCATGTTCGAAGATCTGGCAGATCACGTCGGCGGCCGCGAGGCCGGTCACATTGCCTGCCCCGAGCACGACCGCCACACCTCCCGACCGTGGCCTCTCCTCGGCCTCCCGCCGCCAGCTCCGCTCGAAGGCGTCGAGTCCGCCGGGATTGACGCATCGCACGGTGGCCCGGTGGCCGCGGAAGATCATCGGATCGAACAGCATCCCTACCGGCATGGCATCGAGTTCGACCAGCGAGGCTGGGTCCGACGGTCGCTGATTGCCTTCGATCGTCGGATGGGAGAGCCTCGGCGGCCGGCTGGGCTGCGGCAGCCCGTTCTTTGCGATTTCGGTCTGGGCCCACGCCGTGAGCAACAACAGCCGCAGCGTGCCGAGTGGCCCGGTGGCGATCTCCTCGGCGAGGGCTGGTGGCCCGCCCAGCTTGATGGCGACGGCCGTGCGGGCCCAATCGTCAGCCATGCCGGCCACCCGCTCGGCACAGGCGACCGCCAGCGCCGCGCGGGCCGAGGCATCACGGGCCGCATGCCGCCGTGCGCCATCAGCGAGCGCCGTCAACGTGGCATTCAAACGGTCGATCGGTTCAGGCATCGGATGCTTTCAACAGGACGACACAACACCTTCCATCCAAGCCCGCTTCCCATCCAAGCCCGCAGCGCAAGCAAGGGTCACAAATCCTTCCATCCAAGCCCGCAGCGCAAGCAAGGGAATGCGGGTGGCCTTACGGGCTGTATCGCGGATTCCTCTCGCTTGCGCTTCGGGCTTGCATGGGGCGGGGGTTCATCCAAGCCCGCTTCCCATCCAAGCCCGCAGCGCAAGCAAGGGTCACAAATCCTTCCATCCAAGCCCGCAGCGCAAGCAAGGGTTTTCCCCGTAGTATACGGCTCACCTACTTTCCGATGCAGTGCCGCGAAAAGATCCGGTCGATGAGATCGGTGCCGATCTCGACACCCGTCACCTCGCCGACCGCGGATACCGCCTGATGGAGCAGGCCGGCCACGATCGCTTCGTCACGGGGTTCGCCGCTGTGGCGTGAATCCGCCGCTGCGCATGCCGCCACGACAGCCTCCCGAGCAGCCGCCACCCCTACCCGCATTCGCAGTGTTGCCGGCGACCGGCCGCCGGGCAGGCTGGCCACGGCACCGAGAATCGCAGACCGCACCGCAGCGATGCCGAGGCCTGAGCGGCTGCTCGTGATGAATGCCGATGCGTATTCGAGACACTGGGACGGTGTGGCGAGATCGCACCGCGTGAAGACATCGATCCGCGGCGAGGCCAGAGGGAATGGCGGCGGAACTGTTCCGACGGAAGCCGCAGCATCGCTGCAGACCACCACGACGTCGGAGCGGGCAATCTCCGCCCTCGCCCGCTCTGCTGCCGCTCGTTCGATCAGGCCGCAAGCAGCCGTACCGGCAACGTCATCAGCCACGCCATAAACTACGCCTGCTGCGTCAACGAGCAGGCAGGCGGGCTCGGTCGCGTCGATGTCGAGCCGGGCGGCGATCCAGTCTCGCGTGGTGCCAGCCTCATCCGCCACGAGTGCCGCATCCCGTCCGACGAGCCTGTTGAAGAGGCTGCTCTTGCCGATGTTGGGCGGCCCGACGAGCACCACCCTGGGCAGATCGGTCACCGCGCTGGAATCGCGGCTGGCGAGCCGGGCCGCGACCGCGTCGAGTTCCTCGACGGCCACGGCGAGCCTCGCCTCGATCGCCGCCCAGGCCGCGGCGTCGGCCACGGGCACCGCGTCAGGCGTGTGTTCATCCGCGAAGTCGATCGACGCCTCGATGTCGGCTGTGAGGTCGAGGAGCGTCTCCCGCAGGCGGTGCAACGTGCGGCCCACGCCGCCTGCCATCGAATCGAGCGCCGCAGCGAGTTCCGCCGGCGTCTTCGCCTCTACAACGGCCAACACCGCCTCGGCCTGGAGGAGATCGAGCCGGCCAGCGAGAAACGACCGCAGTGAGAATTCGCCGCCGCGGGCCAGCCGGGCGCCATGCCGACAGGCCGCGGCCACCACCGCATCGACGAGCGGCCCCGACGCAGGCAGTTGCACCTCGGCCAGCGGGCCGCCGGTGGGCCCCTGCGGCCCCGGCCAGTGGATGAGTTCGACCGGCAACTCGCCCCATTCGGCCGTCAGTTCGCGTGCAGCCAGCCGGGCAGCCACAAGCTGCGGCGGTTCCCCCTGCCGGACAAACCCACCCCCCGTGGCCGCGAACAGGCTATTCAGGAGTCGTTCGAGTCCCTCGCCCGAGAGCCTCACGATGGCTCTTGCACCAGAGCCCCGAACGGTGGCGGACGCAACGATCAGTTCACGAATAGACCACATGGGCGATCACAAAGCGGGGCGCATTCAGCCATGCCGAAACAGCAGCCAGAGGGCCAGGAGCACCAGCGGCACGAGCACGCCCGGATCGATGAGGAGGAGACGCCGGCACGGCACGGCCACCGTCTTTTCAAGCGACGCCCACTTGTGCGGCACGGCGTGGAGAAAGGCGGGGCTCGCTACCATCGCGAGCATGTCGCGTCGGCTGCGATACCGCACGATCGCCACATCCTCGAAGAAGTCGGTATCGCCGCCCGCGGTGAGGAGGTTCGTGATCTTGCCGGCGACGAAAACGGGATAGCAGCCCCGCTTCAGTAGTTCTGGCAGAACAGCCCGCGAGTAGAGCCAGCCCGCATCGCGGCCACTGATGAGGCCTGTGGGCGTCGAGCCGTTGAGCGCTGTTCCGGGGCGATAGTCGGCCCGCTCCCGATACTCCATCAGATTGACCATGTAGAACGGCCGACCGTCGTCGGCATTCATGAAGGCCTGAAACCGCTCCCGCTCGGCAGGGCTCAGGTCGTCGTACGTCCCGCCCAAGAGCGCGGCCGCCTCCCCCGGCTGCAGCCGCCGCGTGAACCACGGCTCATGCCAGAGCACAAACAGGGCACACAACGCGATGATGCCGACGGAAAGAATCATGGGTCGAGATCAGCTGCTTCCGAGCCGTATTCGGCACGACATGTGCGACAGGCATGCCGTCCAATCTGGGTGGCATCGCGTGACGGCGTGCCGCGACGGTGCTAGAGTAGCAAAACTATGGTCGCTTCCCTTCTTTTTCACGGGCTGCGGGCGATCGAACGTGCCTGCCCGCCACCGATTCTCGCGGCACTCGTGTGGCCAGGGCTGGCGACCTTGGGTATCGCGGAGGCCTGCGGAACGCAGGGCCGGCAGTATCGGCGGCGCATGACAAAGGTTCACGGCGTGAGGCCGGGCCTATGGGAGTCGTGGCGGCAGGCGGTCGACCGACTTTCCATCCGACTTGTTTGCCTGTGGCCCGAGCGGTTTCTGGTCAACCCCTGGCGGAGTCGCTTGTCGATAACGGGCTTGCAAGAAGTACGGAGCCGGCTCGCCGCCGGAACGCCGGTGGTAT
>CAMCQY010000037.1 GCA_945877135.1 Candidatus Kuenenia stuttgartensis | reverse complement strand
GCGACGTTCACGGCGGCGTCGCTCGAGCCCCGGGAGCACGAGATCACGTCCTGGCTCGACGCCCATGAGTCGATCGTGTTCGATCCGGTGTCGCTGCTGATGGGGCACCTGCATCATTTCCGGCAGAAGGGGGGCGGTGTCTCAGAATTTATCGGGTCGGGCGTGGCACTCGACTGGTTCGAGGTCGAGGGGCCGCTCAACGAATCCTGGCCGCCGGAAAGCCATCGACGGCTCTTCGGCGACCTACCGATCGCGACGCGCACGGCCGATGCCAAGGCTATCCCGCCCCATCGCGAGACCATCCGGCAGACGCCCCTGTATCTGCCGGCCTTGATGACCGATCTCTCGCCGTCCGACCGCAAACCGCCCCTGGAGACCGTCGAGTCATCGACGCCGCTCGAAGACGCCCGCAGGCTCGTCGCCGACTTCCTCCCGCGGGCCTTCAGGCGTGGCGTCACGGCCGATGAGATCGAGCCCTACGTGACGCTCGTGGCAAAACGCCTGGCCGCCAACGACTGCTTCGAGGATGCCATGCGGCGGGCCTACGTGGCGATCCTCACGTCGCCCGAGTTTGTGTTGTTACCCTCTGACGTGCGGCCCGACCCGGGCACGCTCGCTTCGCGACTCTCCTACTGGCTCTGGAATTCGCCCCCTGACGATGCGCTGCTGGCCGCCTCCGCCTCCGGCCGGCTCGCTGATCCTGCGGTGCTGCATGCGGAGGTGGACAGGCTGCTCGCCGATCCCAGGAGCGAGCGGTTTATCAAGGATTTTACCGATCAGTGGCTGGAACTGCATCGGATCAACGAGACGAATCCCGACCGGCAGCTCTATCCGGAATATTCATTCCTGCTCCATGAAGGAATCGCTGCCGAGCCGCGGGCCTTCCTGCGGGAGCTGATCACGAACGATCTGCCGGTCGGCACGCTCGTCGATGCCGACTTCGCCATGCTCACGCAACGGGTGGCTGAACACTACGGGATCGCGGGCGTCGACGGCGTCGAGGTCCGCCGCGTGACCGTTCCGAAGGAGAGCCATCGCGGCGGCCTGCTCGGTCAGGCGGCGATCCACAAGGTGACCGCCAACGGCACGACGACCACGCCCGTCAAACGCGGCGTCTGGGTGCTCGACCGGCTCTTGAACGATCCGGCCCCGCCGCCGCCGCCCGGCATCGCCGGCATCGACCCCGACACCCGCGGCGCGACGACCATTCGCGAACAACTCGCCAGGCATCGCAGCAACGCCGACTGTGCCGTCTGTCATGCGCAGATCGACCCACCGGGATTCGCCCTGGAATGCTTCGACCCCATCGGCGGCTACCGCGACCGCTACCGCTCGAGCGACAAGGGCAATCCTGCCCCGGAGGCGGCCCAGAAGCAGTGGGAGGCTCGCTACCGGCTCGGACCCGCAGTCGATGCCTCGGGCGAACTGGCCGATGGACGGCGATTTGCAGGCATCGACGAACTCGAGCAGCTGCTGGCCGCCGATCCGGCGCGGCTGGCTCGGGCCTTCGTTGGCCAGATGGCCCGCTATGCCACCGGCGCCGATCTCTCCTATGCCGACCGCCGTGCGGTCGATGAGATCGTGGCTGCGGCCGCGCCGACGCAGTACGGCGTCCGCTCGCTCATCCACGCCATCGCCGCCAGCCCGCTGCTGCGTGGCACCCGCTGAGCGGGGCAGGTTCGCGTGGAGGCCCGCTAGTACCAGATGCCCGCGCGGACCAGGAAGGTGTCGCTGGGGCGGTAGTCAGCCGTGTCGGTGATGTAATACTCGACGAGGCGGCCGAACACCCAGCCGGTTTCCAATCGCCAGCTGACGCCGAGATCGGCCGGCCGTCGCTCCCAGCCCGCCAGCATCCGGTAGTCGTGGTAGACGACCACGTCGTTCGCGCCGTTGTCGCGGCGCACAGCCCACTGGTTGCCGCCGAACTCGCCAGCCAGATAGACCCACTGTGCCGCACGGTCACTCTCGGCCACCCGCCACGCCAGCCGCGGCCGTGGGAAGATCAGTTCGAACCGCTTGTCGTCGGCAGGTGTCCAGAGCAGGCCGCCCGCGGGCAGGATGTTGACGTCGTAGCGGTCGAGATAGATCACACCCGCCACGACCCGCAGGTTTTTGGAGTATTCCCACGCCCCGAAGCCATGCCCCGTGACGCGGAGGGCCTGCGGGGTGTCGTTCGCGAAGTCGCTGTACCAGCCTGGTGCCACGGCCAGATCGACGCCGAACCGTTCGCCGATCTTCCGCAGCCAGCGGGCCTGCAGCCACGATTCGTAGAGCTGCGACGGCAGCCCCGGATCGGTCGGCCCGGTCGCCTCGTCGACGAACGTCGTACCGAAGCCTGGGGTGACGAGAAGCGGGGAGTCGACCGTCGGTGCCGGAAGGCCGATCGTCAGGCTCGTGTCGAGGGTGGTGAGGCCGAGGCCGTCGGAGCCGAGCCTGGGCAGTTCCGTGGCCGTGAAGATCACCTGTTGCAACGCGCCCGGCTTGGCCCCGGGAGGCAGCTTTCGGCCCGCCGGCGGCTCGAACTCCTGCCGCGGCTGGCCTGGCGGGGCGAGATCATCGGGCAGCAGCGGCTCGGTGAGATCCTGCGGTTCGCCAAGCGCCGCCAGCCGGATGCGGTCGAAGATGGTTTGATCCCGCTGCGGCTGTATTGCTTTCAGCGCCTCCTGGTCGACCGGCGGCAGCAGCGTGATGACGTTGTCGGCCGCGTCGTCGGCCCTGGCGGCTGCCGCGGCGACGAGCAGCAGGCAGCAGCATGTCCAGCCCATGTTCATGTGGCTCCGGACGCGACTACGGCAAGTTGAAAACTCGCCGCCACGAGGATCCGGAGACAAGGCATGCATAAGCAACGGGTTCCGATGTTCGAACCGACTGCGTCGCATGGATGCGACGCGCAGCACCAGCCGCCGGAGGGCGGCCAAGCGAACATGACCCGGAGGGTCAGTGTTCGCGTACATTCAGTAGGCCAGACCGACGCGGAGCATGAGCGTGCTATCGAGGTCTTGATACTGCCCCTGCGGCGGGCCGTCGACGAAGAAGAGCTGCCGTGCGAAGACATAGCCCACCTCCATGTTGCCGGTAAGGCCGTGCCCGGCGACCGGCACGAACTCCGTGCCGGCCGTGATGCGGATGTCGTTGTAGTCGAAGGGGGAGATGCTATCGCCGTTGGGGTTGTAGGTGTCTCGACGAAAGGTCCACGCGCCACCGCCGTACTCGCCGGCGAAATAGCCCCAGACGTTGCGATTGCCAAGCGTCGTGAGCCGTCTGGTGACACGCGGCGTGGGGAAGAGAATGTCGTAGCGGGTGTCGGCGTCGGGCGTCCATGTGAAGCCGAGCACCGGGAGCAGCTTCACGAGGTTGCGGTCGAGGTAGACGATGCCCGCCTTGCCCTGCACGGTGGGGGTGAGCTGCAGCGTGCCGACCGCGCGGCCCATGAGTCGCCAGCTCTGCCAGACGAAGACGTCCCAGTTGGTGTAGATGCCGACCCGCACGCCGAGTTCGGCACCGAAGAGCGGTGTGAACCGCGGGTTCCAGGCGGCGTCGACGAACACGTCGTAGGTGCTCGGCGGCAGGTCGGCGGTCATCGTCGGCGTGGTCTGTGGACCATCCCAGAGCTGCAGGCCGAAGCCTGGCGTGATCAGGAGCGGCGCGTGGTTCAAGTTCGCCTGCGAGTTGTGGAAGAACGGAATGGCGAACGTGGCCGTGGTGTCGAGCTCATTGACGCCGACACTCGTCCCCTGCCCGTTGCCAAAGAGATAGGCCCAGCTGCCGCGGGCGCCCTGGTAGAGCCGCATCGTCTCCTGAAAACTCGAACTCTGCGACGGATACCCCGGCGGAAAGAGCGAGCCGCTCATGTTCGGCGGGCCCTGCGTGGGAGTGAGCGACGGCGCGGCGGTCGAATAGCCCGGATAGCCGGGCTGGCCGTTGATGGCCGAGGGCGCCCACGTCGATGGTGTCGGCATCCCGGAGGTAGGCGCGGGAAACACCTGTCCGGCCTGCGGTGCGTAGGCGTCCCAGGCCGGGGGCGGCGGCATCGGCGTGCCGTAGGGCGAGGCCTGCGCGATGCGGTCGAGCGACGACGCGGCCGGCGGCGGCAGGCTGACTGTCTGCGCAGCGGCAGGCCGACACCAGCGCGTCGCGCAGGCGAGAGTCACCAGCATCAGAAAGAGAAGCAGCTTTGAGCGCACAGCCTACGCCACTCCGGGCGGGTTTTTTGCCGCCGGTTCAGAACACACCGCCGCGGTCGACCACAGCGCAGGTGGGGGGTACCGCGCGTGCCGCGGGAGGGTCAAGGCCGGGCGCCCCCAGCGATGCCCCGGAGCCCCGCCAGAGCCCCGTGCTTGCCCGAATCGCCCGGACAGCGTCTTCTTTATGGATGATCCCTTCCGAATCAACGCCGTCTCCGTCCGACCCGATCGACCCGGCTCTGCTCATGGCCCGGGCCGGCGTTGCCACGTTCGAGCACCATGCTGCGATCGGATCGACGATGGAGCGGGCGCGAGAGCTGGCACTGGATGCGGCCTGCCCCCTGCCAGCCGTGGTGGTCGCCGACATGCAGTCGCTCGGCCGCGGACAGCGGGGGGCCCGCTGGTGGCAGGCGCCCGGCAGTCTGGCTGTGAGCGTGGTGGTCGAGGCCAAGCCTGAGCCGCCGGTCGAGGGCGAGGCCATCCCCGCGCCGCCGGCGATCTGGTCGCTGGCCTGCGGCGTGGCGCTGGCGGAGTCGGTGGCGACGCTTACACCCGCGGTCGAGCCGATGGTGCGGTGGCCAAACGACATCGAAGCCAATGGCCGCAAGCTCGCCGGCATTCTCGTCGAGACCACGGCCGGTGGCAGGGCCATCTTCGGCATCGGCGTGAACACGACCGGCTCCTGTGAGCATGCGCCGCCGCCGCTCGACAAGAAGATCGTCACGGTTCCCGATCTCACCGGCAGTCCGCTGCCGCGGCAACGACTGCTCATGGACTTTCTGCCGAGGCTGTTTGTACTCTTGGCGGCGACGGTCGCCGATCCGGAGGCATTCGTGGCCCGCTACCGGGTGCGGTGCGGTCTCGACGGCCATCCCGTCACCGTCTACCGCGGAGACGAACGGCTGACGGGGCTCTGCCGGGGCATCGCGGCCGACGGCACGCTCGTGCTCGACACGTCATCGGGACGGGTGCACGTGACCTCTGGCAGCCTCACGCATCCGGCCGATATCTGGCGTGGAGACTGAGGTCAATCACTTCCGACGCGACTTGAGTGCCACCACGCAGACCTCGCGGCCACCTGTTGAGACCTGCCGGGCGCGGGGTGCGAAGCCCCACTCACGGAATTGATCGAGCCAGCCGGGCAGTTCTGCAGCCCGCGACCAGTCGGGCAGCTTGAGCGTGGCGATGATGCCAGCGGGCTTCACGCCGGCGGCGGTCACGATCCTGCCGATCGATTCCAGCGTGCTCCGCGGGTCGATGTTCATGTCGGCGACGATCCAGTCGAAGCCACGGAAGTTCTTCAGCTTCACGTCGCGGGCCCGCATCCGCCATTGCTCGAAGTTCGGATGGCCAGCCACGCGATCATCGACGAGGGCGGGATCGATACCGACGACCGTGAGTCCGGCCTCCAAGAGCCGCTGACAGGCCCCTCCCGGCGACGCCCCGAGTTCGACGGCCCGCTGGCCCGGCCGCAGGTCCACGCCGAACGTGGCGATCGCCTCGTCGAGCTTGAGCCACGCCCGCGAGGCCTTGTCGGAAGGCAGCTCATTCGGATGCATGCCGCCGGGCTGGCAGCTCGTCACAGTGCCGGCGCGGTGCCAGCCCACCCACCAGCGGTCGGCGGCATCGATGACGCAGTCGAGCACGAGATCGCCCGGGCGGGCCGCCGGAGGAAGCGAGGCGGGAAGGCCATAGGCATCCAGCAGCGCACCGCGGACTGCCAGGGAATCAACGGGTGAATCGGTCTGGGCCGCCAGCCGTGGGTCGCGGTGCCAGACATGGATGGTGTCCCACTCGGTATGGGTGACCAGCGTCCGCATCGACGCAATCCGTTCCGGATCAGACGCCCCCGCCACCTGGCCCAGCGAACGGATCACCGTCCGCGCGTAGATAAGGTCTGGGAAAAAATCGTCGGGCGGATCGAAGTTGCCCAGTCGGAACGTCACCACGCCCCGCCGCCAGGCCGCCTTCGAGACTTCAGGCAGGATCGCCTCCTGCCGACTGACGAGGCTCGCTTCGGCGCCCCCCTGGCAGGTTGCCAGCAGAAAGGTTCCCCGCACGGCAGGGGCGGGCGTCGCTACAGACCGATCGCGACGGAGGGATGGGCTCGTGGGGGATGGTTCAGGCATGCCCCAATCGTACACCCAAAAAATCAGGCCGGCCCGGGCGCCCAAGGGCCCGGGCCGGCCTTTCTCGTCTGAACGCGGAAAAGGAACGGGAGCGGGGCGGCGAAACAATCGTTTCGCCATGGTTGAAAGAGTTCCCGAAAGAACTCAATCAACCACCTGCTCAGCCGTGGCCCTTCTTCTTCTTGGTGGCGACCTTCTTGGCAGCCTTCTTCTTCTTCTTCGCCATTGTGATGGCTCCTTACCGTGAGCACCCGCACTGTTACACGACCATTCCCCCGGGTGCTCTGTGGGAGGGAACAGTCGACGTTGCGCTTCGCGTCGAAGCGTGCCAAACACCGTGTTGAGACGGTACGTGGCAACACGTCATCGCGCTGCGCAAGGGTGTTGTGAAGGATGACAGCGAAAACTGTCAAGAGATATTCAGAAATTTTTTCAGATTTTTTTCGCGACTGGTCTGCGAGTGCCACTCACAGACCCATGCCGCGCGGTCATGCGTGGCATGATCAGGTCGCGCGATCAGCGTCACGTGCATGCCGTGTCGCCCATGCCGTCACCATGTCGAACTGCTTGGCAAACTCCTGTTCGTTCACTCCAAGCGGGCTCTTGAAGAAGCAGGCGAGGTGCTCGAGCACGCCGTATTCACCCGCGCGATGCGAGCGTTCGACCAGCCGCACGAGATCGAGCACCAGTGGAGCAGCAAGGATCGAGTCGCAGCCCTGCCAGGTGAACTGCATCGTCATCGGCGTGCCGAGGAAGCCACGGAAGTGGATGTGGTCCCAGGCCGTCTTCCAGTCGCCGAGGCTCTTGATGTATTCGATCGAGACGTGGGTCTGCGGCGGGTAGCCGAGGATGGCGGCCAGGAGGTGGTCCTTGCTCCGCACCTTGGCCTGCTTGTTCCGCGGGTCGTCGAGGACCTTGCCATCCATGTTGCCGAAGATGTTGTGGCCGACCCAGCTCATCACCTCGAGGTTCCGCGCGGCGAACATCGGCGCCAAGACGCTCTTGAGAAGCGTCTCGCCGGTCTTGCCGTCGCAGCCGGTGTGGGCGACGCGGCGCTGGCGGGCCACTTCCTGAAGGGCTTCGGGCGTGGAGCCTGTCGAGGGCGTGAAGTTGATGTAGGATGCGTGCGCTTCGAACGCGGCTAGGGCATAGAGGCTGCTGGCCGGCAGCGGGCAGGCCTGCGGGTCATCGAGCAGCGGCGCAAGTTCCGCGAACGACTTTGGAATCGGCAGCGACGCCGGCGGTTCGGTGGAGGCGACGTTCACCACCACCACGTGGCGAAGCCCGTTGGCTTTGGCAAAGGACTCGATATCGGCCCGCACGCGGTCGATCGCCTGCCGGGGTGTTTCCACAATGGCGACGATCGAGTCGTCGGCCAGTTCACGGATCTTGTCGCCCGCGGCCACGACCGTTCCTGGCCGGAGGCGGGTTTCGGTCTCGGCGAAGCAGTCGGCCGCGCCGTCGAGCAACTCCGGCATGATCGCGCGGCTGTCGGTCCACATGCGGCGGGCCTCATCGGCCAGCCGGCCCGGCCGGATGTCATGGCCCCCCACGACGATGTCGGCAAAGTCAACCAGGTCGAGCCGCGTGAAGGGATCGAGCGCGGTGACGAGCCCCACCGGCTCGATCGTGCCGCGGGCCAGGTTGGCCAGGCCTGTGATCGCGGTGGTCGCCACGCCCCCCTTGGCTCCGATGAGCCACAGACCGATACGGCTGCCTGACATGGAAGATACTTTCTCAAGAGGTCGTGAGGGGTAAAAACGGCTGGGAAACAGCCCGACGGGTGGTATCATTCTTGCCACGCACCCACGCATCACGCAAACCATCATGGAAAGTAAGGAGCCCTGACAAGGCCGCATGAACACAAGAGAGTCTTCCACGAGTCTGCAATCCAAGAGCCTGCAATTGGCCCAGCGCATGCGGGCGCTCGAGCCCTCCGCCACGCTCGCCATGGCCGCCCGCGCCTCCGCGATGGCCGCCGCCGGCGTCAACGTCGTCGATCTCTCGGTCGGCGAGCCCGATTTCCCCACGCCGCTCCACATCTGCCAGGCCGCCGAGGCGGCGATCCGCGGCGGGAAAACGAAATACACCCCCGCCGCCGGCATCCCCGATCTCCGCAAGGCCGTGGCGGCCGACTACTCGCGTCGCACGGGACTGGCCGTGACGCCCGCGCAGGTGGTCGTCTCGAATGGCGCCAAGCACTCGCTCCACAACGCCTTCACCGCCCTGCTCAACGAGGGGGACGAGGTGATCGTGCCGACGCCCTACTGGGTGAGCTATGCGGAGCTGATCAAGCTCACCGGCGCGAAGCCCGTGCTTCTCTCGACGCGGATCGAGGACGACTTCAAGCTGCGTCCGCAGGCCCTGCGGGCGGCCATCACGCCCGCCACGCGGATGCTGCTGCTCTGCACGCCGAGCAACCCGACGGGCGTCGTCTATTCAGCCGACGAACTGCGGGCCCTGGCCGACATCGCCATCGAGGCCGATCTGGCCGTCGTCTCCGACGAGATCTACGACCAGCTGGTCTTCGATGGCCAGAAGGCGGTGTCGTTTCCGACACTCAGGCCCGGTCTCGAGGCCCGCACGGTCGTCGTGGCGGGAGTGAGCAAGACCTATTCCATGACCGGCTGGCGGATCGGCTGGACGATCTGCCCGGAGCCACTTTCCAAGGCGATCGGTAATCTGCAGAGCCAGGAGACGAGCAACCCCTGCAGCGTCAGCCAGCATGCGGCAGTGGCGGCGCTCACCGGCCCACAGGAGTGCGTGGCCGAGATGTGCCGGGCGTTTGAAAAGCGTCGCGACCTCGTGGCCGGCCGGCTTTCGGCTATGCCGGGCGTGCGGCTGCCGAGGATCGGCGGCGCGTTCTACGCGTTTTTCGATATCGAGCCGGCGCTCGCGAAGGGGAAGAACGGCATCACCAACAGCATGCAGTGGTGCGAGGCGCTCCTGGAGCAGGAGCATGTGGCGCTCGTGGCCGGCAGCGCGTTTGGTGCCGAGGGGCACGTGCGGATGTCGTTTGCCGCGTCGGAAGAGAAGCTGGGCGAAGGCCTCGACCGCATCGCGCGGTTTTTGGATGCGTGAACGGGTGGAACGGATTCCCTTGCTCGCGCTGCGGGCTTGCATGGGATTCCCTCTTCATCCAAGCCCGAAGCGCGAGCGAGGGAATCTGTATTGCAGACCCTTACGCTAAGCTTTTTCAGACACAGTTCCAGAAACGTCCACCATTACGCTCGGGGAGACAGGCTCATGGTCTTGCATCGCTGGCTCGTGGTGGTCGTCGCGTCGGCAGGATTCCTTGCAACTGGTGATCGGGTCGGGGCCGAAGAGGCTGCGGGCTTGGGGCAGCCATCGAATCAGATCGGACTGGTGCACGACCACAAACCTGTCAAGTATGCGGGGCACGTGCTGTACTTCGTCGAGGGCAAGATCGTGGGGCACGATCTGCTCACACAGACCTGGTCGATCGTCGAGCGCAAGGAAGGGACTGCAGAGCATGCCTTCAAGGTCGAGACCCATGCCATTCATTCCGACGCCGACGCCGCGAAGCCAAGTTTCGCCGGGCGAAACAAGTTCAAGAACGACTTCGAAGATTCCGTCAGGTACGAACTCTTCCATCAAGACGAAGACCGGGGACTCGTGTTGGACGCGATTCAGGGCACCGACGGAAAGCCTCAGGAAATCAACCACGAAACCGAGCACTACATCTTCCCGGGGAGCCTGAAGATCGGCACGAAATGGCTTTCCGAGCCAGTGACGAGTTCGTTACCGGGCACCTGCCACCTCGAGGTGATCGGCTCGGAGATCTACAACGGGACCAACTGTTGGGTGATTCGCTCTGCTCGTGACCAGGAGAAAAACCCACTGATACCGAACTCCGAGACAGTCAGCAGGACCGCCAGGTTTCTCTTTGATCCCCTGACGCTGAGCGTGTTGCGAGTCGATACGGTCACGAAGGGGCTCGGACCGCTCGGCCGTGCGTTCAAGTTTGTGTATCACATGGAGGTGGCGGAGTAGGCATTGCTGATGAGGAACACCATGGGCACAACGCCCTGTTCGCCCGCCATCGTTTCGGCGCCGCGCCGGCTTTTTCCCAGTGTGGCGGTGCTGCTCGCGGGCTTGGCCTTCCGAGCCACCCTGGTGATCTCGCTGGCTGGGTTGGCCCGTGCTCAAGAACCCGACGAGCCAGACGCGGCTGCAGCCGTCGCGGCGGTCTCGTGGAGTCGCATCGGGCGGGTCGTGTCTCCAATCGATCTGCATGACACGGCTGGGGCACGTTGGTCGTTGGCTGAGGAAGATGGCGGCCGGGCGACCGTCGTAGTGTTTCTCAATTTCAACTGCCCCGTCTCGAATCAGTGCGTGCCGGCGATCAATGCCCTGGCTGCCCGCTTTGGCGATCAGGGGGTGGCATTCATCGCGGTGGTCTGCGACGCGGCCGACGCAGCTGAGGTGGAGGGCCATATCGCCGAGTCTGGCATCGCATGCCGGGTGTTTTTCGATCCCCAGAAACGTGCGGCGGCACATTTTCTGGCAACTGTCACACCGCAGGTGTTTCTTCTCGACAGGAACCGGGTGCTGCGGTACTCCGGATCAATCGACAATCAGTATTCGAGTCGGCTCGTCCGCCAGCCGAAGGCCGACGCCACCTATCTCGCTGATGCGATCTCCGCCGTCGTGGCTGGCCGGGCCGTCGCGCTCAAGGAGACGACCCCGATCGGCTGCCCGCTCGAACATGCCGACAGACCGGTTGTCGAGCACGGCAGCATCGAGTTTCATCGCGACATCGAACCGCTTCTCCAGCAGCACTGCCAGCGATGTCACCATCCCGGAGACGTGGCGCCATTCTCGCT
Organism: Candidatus Kuenenia stuttgartensis; assembly: GCA_945877135.1. Taxonomy (GTDB): domain Bacteria; phylum Planctomycetota; class Planctomycetia; order Pirellulales; family UBA1268; genus CAMCQY01. The sequence goes on along the minus strand of CAMCQY010000037.1, from coordinate 16,921 downwards.
CGTATCGTTCGACCATGCGCGGCAGTGGGCGGCCGACATCAAGACCTATACCGCAGATCGACTGATGCCTCCCTGGCCCGTGACCGGCGGGCTTCCTTTAAAAGACGATCTGGCACTCAAGCCAGCTGAAATCGAGCTCATCGGCCGCTGGGTGGACGAAGGCTGCCCCCGGGGAAATCCGGCCGACGCGCCCCCGCCGCTCGTGTTCGACGACCCTGACGAATGGCATGACTCCCGTCCGCCAGACCTCGTGTTCACGATGCCGGAAGCCATTCATCTCGCCGCCCAGGGCGAGGACCACTACCGCACCATCGTCTTTCCCATGGGCAACGAGCAGGAACTCTACCTTGAAAAGGCCGAGTTCCTCCCTGGGAACCGGCGGGCGATCCACCATGCACTGGCCTTCTACGACGGCACAGGCCTTCTGATCGACGCCCAGAAACGGCTGGGAACACCACACCCGCGCGGCACCGGCGATGAGGACTACGGGCCTGGATACGAGTCGGGGATGGGTCTTGGTTTCATCCCCGACCCAACGAGAGTCATACGCAACCGAGACAACCCCGGCGGCAACTTCATGGGATGGGTCCCCGGGGTGGGGGCTCTTGAATACCCACACGAAGCCAGGCGGGTGATTCCGCCGCAGTCCGATATCGGTGTCCAAATCCACTACACCCGAACAGGGCGGCCGGAGATCGATGATTCCACCCGACTCGGCATCTGGCTCAACAAGGAGCCTCCGCGGCTCTACTCCAAGGGCGGCATGATCGACACCGATTTCACGCTGATCCCGAAGGGTGACGCCCATTTCAAAACCACCGGCTCCCGCGAGGTGGCGAACGACTGTCTGCTGTGGCTGATTTCTCCCCACATGCACCGGCTTGGCAAGGAGTTTCGAGTCTGGCACCAGCCAGTTGGCTCGTCGGAGAGGATCCTGTTGCTCGAGGTCAAGGACTACGACTTCAACTGGCAGCACCGCTACCAGCCGAAAGAGCCGTATCCGATGAAGAAGGGCTCCACGCTGCATGTGGAGGCAATCTTCGACAACTCAGCAGGGAATCCGCGACGTCCGCCCGGCCCGGAGAAGACGGTGTTCCTTGGTGAAGGCACGGAAGACGAGATGGCCTTCGCCGTCCTCGGCACCATGTCGGAGGAGAACACGTCCGTCAAAATCGAATTCCTCACCTATCTCGAAAAGTTGATCAAAGCAAAGGCCTCCAGATTCGCCTACGAGGCGATGGGAAAGGACTGATCGACTCTCGAGGGTCATCGACGTGCCTCATCAGAGCGCCAATGCCCGCAGGTCGCGGAACTCGACCTTCATCACCAGGCCGCTATGAATCTGCAGACCGATCGGGGCCGGCTCCGCATACTTCGCATCCTTGTATTGCGAGACCTGCTCGCCGTTGAGCCAGACGGTGAACGTATCGCCCTTCGCCTCGACGCGGATGCGGTTCCACTCGCCGACCTTCAAGAGTTCGGCGGCACGATTCGCCCGCGCCTCCTCCGGATATTTTCCGTTGTAGAAGGAACAGGTCATATCCTTTTTCAGACTCCGCGACACGCCGATCTGCACCTGCAGCTCCGGCTTTCGCACCATGATGCCGCTGTCGATCTCACCGGTGAACCGCACCTCTCCCTCCACGATCACGTCGCCATACGGCTTCTCAGTGAAGAGCATCGATCCCTTCTTCTGTTCGTCGCTCTGGCCCACGATCACGCCGTCCACGACATGCCAGTAGGGCTCGGCCGGCACCTTCCAGCCTGTGAGATCAGTGCCATTGAAGATCGGCGGCAGACTCGCCGTTGGCGGCACATCGGCCGCGCTCGCCACAGTCAGGCCGAGGCAGACGATGACGAGCAAGGCGACGGCGGTGCGGTAGAATGCGGTCATGTCCTGAGTTCCTTGGCGAGTGCTACGAGCGTGGATGGAGCTGACAGCCGTGCATTCTTCAAGACTTCAGGCCGCGATGCAACAGCCCGGTCAGGCGACGGTGGGCATCGTGCTGGCCGGCGGAGGCTCGACACGGCTGGCATCCGTCGCGGCGACCGGCGGCGGCAAGGCGTTGCTGACGTTTCAGGGAAAAACGTTTCTGGAGCGAGTCGTTGGTTCGGTGGCCGCCGAGACGGATCGGACGATCGTGGTGACGGCGGCTGGGCAGATGCTGCCTGCCCTCGACGGCGTGCAGATCGTGCGGGATAGCACGCCCGGCGCGGGGCCGCTTGCGGGCATCCGTGACGGCCTACGGGCCGCCGTCGCCGGTGAACATGGTGAACATGCTGAGCATGCTGGTCATCCCGGTCATGCCGCCACCCCGCCGGCCCGGCTCGCGTTCGTGACTTCATGCGACGTGCCGCTCTTGCGCCGGGAGGTCGTTCGTCTGCTCATCGACGTGGCGACGGCGTCGGACGCCGTCTGGACCATCCCGATCGTTCATGGCCACGGGCAGGTGCTCGTGTCGGTGATGCGTGTCGAGGCGCTGCCGCAGATCGAAGCTTGGCTGGCCACCGGCCGCCGCGATCTCCGTGGGCTGTGTGTGGAGATGGCCCGGAATGATCCACGCAGCGTGCGCGAGGTGACAGAGGAAGCATGCAAGGCGGTCGATCCATCGCTCGAGTCATTCCACGACATCGACACGCCAGGAGACTTTCAGCGGCTGCAATCGCGGTGATATTCGCCTTCGCGGCCGGCCGAGAGACTTCTATACTTCGCGGTCTATGGCGACGCGACGTTCACGATCCGACGATGAGTGGCAGCCGCGGCCGCGGCGAAGGCGTGGTGTCTTCGCGCTGGCGGCACTCGTCATGCTCGCGGCGGCTGCCTGGTTTGCACCGGCGGTGATCGTGCTCACCGACCTCCGTGACCGCCCGCTCGAGGCGATCTTTGCCGGTATCGACGGCCGGGTGACCAGCCGCGCGGCAGCGTGGCGGTGGTGGGGCACCATTGAATACCGCGACGTTGTGCTCCGCGATCCGGCAGGGCGGCCGCTGGTGGCCGTGCCCCGGGTCGTGATCGATCGCGGGCTGGCGAGTCTGCTGGTCAATCCGAGCGATCTGGGCGCGGTGCGGCTGATCGGCGGCGAGGCGGTCGTCGAGGTCCGCCGCGGTGGCAGTACGATCGAGGATGTGCTCGCCCCCTGGCTGGCGGCGGTCGTGCAGGCCACGGCTGTGCCGCTGTCGTTCGAGGTCGAGGTGGTCGATGCCGCCGTCGAACTGGTCGATCTCGAACGCAACGACGCCTGGCGGATCACTGATCTCCTGGCGGCTGGCACCGTGCGGCCCGATGCCACGCTCGCCGGCTGGACGATCTCCGGCCGCACGCGGCATAGCGGCACGCCACTGCGGGATCTGGAGAAGGCGGCCAATCGCATCGCCTCGGACCGGGTGCAGGATTCCGCGGGACCGGTGCCGAGTGGAGCCCATGCCGGTGATCATGCTGGTGGTCACGCCGTTGGACAGGTTGGTGGTCAGGTCAGGGCCGCAGACCTGGCTCCCCCCTCAGCGAGGCTCGATCGCACGACGGTCGCGGCCGGCGCCACCGCCATCCTCGCGCGGGACGGTGGCTGGTCGGTGTCGTCGCCCGACAGTCAGACCAATTCCCAGACGCGGACGCTCGCGGTGGCCGCCACGCGATTCCCATTGGGACTCTCGAGTCTGCTGGCCACGCGGTTCGACGCGGCGCACGTGCTTGATGGACTCGCCGACGTGCGGCTCGACATCACCCTGCCGCCACCCCGGAGCGAAGCCGCCGGCGATGAGATCGGCCCGCCGCGGAAGCTACCCGCGCGGCCCGCATCTGAAACGGTGCGGGTGGCTGGTGTGGTATCGGGATCGCAGCTGGCGATCTGCCAGGCCGACACGCTGGCGGAACTGATCACACTCGACCGCGGCGAGATGCCGATCGATCTGTCGGTGGATGGCGACCGGATCACGGTGCGGTCACTGAAGGTCTCCTCGCAGCTGTTCAAGGCCGAGGCCTCGGGTCGGATCCGCCTGCCTGCCGGAGGGACGTGGGACTGGGCCGAGGCACTCGTCGGAGAGAACTTCGCGGTGGCCGCAGATGTCGATCTCGCAGCCGCCGCGCGGGCCATGCCCGGCGGACTCACGGTGCGGCCCGATGTGCGGGTGACGGGCGGGCAGTTGCAGGTCACCGCCGTCGCGCGGGCCGATGGCAACGAACGCGTGCTGGAGGTTCGCGCCAGTTCGCGAGACCTCGCTGCGGTGCAGAGCGTCGTCGCGACCGACCCGGATCGGCCGGAAGGCGGCGGGCCACGCGGCGGTGCCAGACGGCAGGAGCGAATGCTGCGATGGAACGAGCCCTTCTCCGCCTGGCTGCGGGGCCGACGTGGGGCGACCCGCGGCGATCGGCTGCGAATCGAAGAGGCGCGGATCGCGTCTCCTGCGGTGGAGGTATCTGCCTTTGGCACTGCAGAGTCATCGACTGTGCAATGGACACTCGACTTCGACAAGCTCGTGGCCGAGGCGGGTGAGGTGCTCGAACTCGAGGGCGTGCAGCTTGCCGGCACGTCCCGTGGACGGATCGATCTCGCGCGGGTGGCGGCCACCGCGGCATCCCATGCCAAGGTCTCGGCCAGCCTGTCGAATTTCGAACTGGTGCGACCGGGCAGGCCCCCTTGGCGTGATGCAGAACTCTCGCTCGAGGCCGAGGGCACAGGCGGTATGGCTGGGACCACGTTGCTCATCGATCAGGGCCACGCGACCGTCACCGCGGCCGAAGACACACTCGAAGTGACGCTCACGGGCGGGGCACTGGTGAATCTGGGGTCGGTTCTTTCTGCTGATGGGCGGCGGCAGGGGCCGTGGCTGCGGGCGGCGCCGGGTTCGCAGTCGATCGCAGCCGACTGTTCCCTGACGGGTGAACTGGCCCGCTGGCAGCCGCGGTGGGAGGGTCTTGTTCCCTCGATGGTGCTTGCGGGTGTGGAGCTGGGTGGCTTTGCGAAGGCGTCGGCGACGCTGGCGGCACATGGTGGCAGCTGGCAGATCACGCGGGCCGGAGGCGAGGTCGAAAAGCTGACGGTGATGTGCGAAGGTCGGCAGATCCGTGAGCCACGGGCCGTGGTGAGTGCTGCGGGCCAGTGGAATCCCGCCACGGGTCAGGTAGATATCTCGTCGGCTGAACTCCTCACGCCGACGCTCTCACTGCGGACCGGCGGGCTGGCCGTGCTGCCGGCGCGGGGAAGCGTTCCGGTGGGGCCGGGCCTTGGCGTGGCTCGTTCAGGCGTGGACCATGCAGACATGGACCATGCCGGCACGCCCAGCCGACTGAGGGACAGCATCGTTGAGAGGTTTCGCGGCAAGCTGCAGTGGCAGGCCGACGTGGCGAGGCTGGAACGCTGGCTCGTGCCGCCGGCGACTGCCAGCCGCTGGCCGGCGGCGGGCCGAGCCTGGGGCACCGCTGAGATTCTCGACACCCCGATCGGCATGAACGTGCTCGTGGAGGCCACGGGCAGTCAGCTCGCGATTTCGAGCACGCAGCCGGAGCCGCGAGCGGAAGCCGCCGGAGCGGGAAAGAGTCGGGACGCCGCCGCGGCAGTGCCGCTCTGGAGCGAGCCGCGGGCCACGCTCGTGCTGGAGGTGACCTGCCCGCCGTCCCAGTTCCCCGAGCGGATGACAGTGAACCAGCTCAAACTCGAGTCATCGACTCTGGCTGTCGCGGCCGCGGGCAGCATCGGCGAACTCTCGTCGCGGCGGATGGTGGAGCTGGGCGGCAACGTGGCCTATGACTGGGAGCAGGTGTCGCGGCTGCTGACACCGTGGACCGGTGGGCGGCTGCGGCTGGCCGGCGCCGGTGCCCGGCCATTCACGCTCCGCGGCCCGCTCGGCCAACTTGTTGCCACGAGCACGGCCGCGTCAGGGGAGCCCGGAGAGCAACTCCTGCTTCCGGAGGACTGGCTGCCAGCGGTACGCGGTGGGCAGTCTGAAAAGGTCTCTCGCGTCGCGCTGCCGCTGCCACTCCCGACGACGCGGCGTTCCAGCACGGATTTCACTGAACGGCTGCGGGCGGTCACGATCGATACCTCGGCGGCATGGACTGCCGCGGAGGTCGCCGGCTTCCAGTTCGCACCCGGAGAGATGCCGGTGCGGTTCTTCGAGGGACAACTGGCACTGGGGCCGTTCGATCTGGCCGCTTCCGGCGGCCGCCTCCGCGGGTCGCCGTGGCTGCGGCTCCTGCCGGCGCCGGGCGAGCTGATCGTGCCCCCCGGCCGCTGTCTCGACCGTGTGCTCCTCACCCAGCAATTGTGCGATCGCTGGGTCAACTGGCTTGTGCCGCTGATCGGCCAGTCTACGCAAACGCAGGGATTGATAAGCGTCGATCTGGCCGGTGCGCGGCTCCCGCTGGGAGATCCTTTCAGCGGCGAGGCGTCTGGCCAGGTGATCTTCGAGAACCTCGAATCGACGCCGGGCGAGCGGGTGCAGCCGCTGGTGAACCTGATCGTCAAACTCCAGACGGCGATCGATCCGCGGTTTGCCTTTGGCGACAAGGCGGTGCTGCTGCGGGTGAGGCCGGAGCCGGTCAGCGTGCGGCTGGCTGACAGAAAGCTCTGGCATGAGGGACTCGTGATGGACGCGGGCCAGCTTGTGATCCGTTCGGCCGGCAGCGTGGCCGCTGACGGCACGCTCGCGATGATGGTCGAGGTGGCGTTTCGCGGCGACATCATGGGGGCCACGCCGGTGGTGGGAAAGCTCTTGCGAACGCCGCTTGTCATTCCACTCAAGGGCACCGTCAGCAGGCCGCAGTTCGACGCGCGGTCGATCGATCTGATCATTGGAAGGATCGTGGAAAACACGACCGAGGCGGTGATCGGGCCCAAGCTCAGCCGCGATCTGGAGACGCTGTTTGGGAATCCGCCGCCACCGGAGACCGCGTCACCGTCGGGCCCGGTGCCAGGACCTGTGCCAGGACCGGGGCTCGAGTTCCCGCAGTCACCGGCACGGTAGCGGTGCGGGGATGAGCAGTCTGACGCTCATCGGTGTGAGCCGACGATTGGCCGACTGCCCGGTCTGAAGTGGGGCAGTTTGGGTGGCACCCGTTGTTTGGGCCCCGGCGGATTACTCGAACGGGGGGGTCCGAGTGTTAAATCCTGCGCAGGCCGCAAAACCTAATGAAATTCGTGGCGGGGATACTCCGATCGAAGGGTTTGTAGCGGTTGCGCAAGGATTGCGGTCGCTTGGGTACCCCCCCCCCGAGGTTTCGGTATGTCCGCGCGTCTCTGCTTTGCGGTGCGATTCAAAAGGTCTGGGTATCTCCTGGCTGGACTGGCAGCCTGGCTGGCGGCCGCCTTCGTCTCCCCGGCGGTGCCGGCCGTGGAGTTTGCGGCGCTTGTTGAAGAAGCCGCCGAACAAGAATATGAGCCGACGCCGCGGGTCAATTTCGATCCGAATCTGTCGCTCGCCCAGGCGATTGGCGACCCAGCCATCGAGACGGTGGAAGAGATGACCGTCGGTGCGTCGCCGGGCAGCGGCCGGACGGTCAGCCCCGGTGACAACTCCTTCATGAGCCAACTCGGGCAGCGGATGGCCAACATCCAGGATCCTGCCATCGAGACGGTCGAAGAACAGACCGTCGGTGGCATCGACCACTCCGGCGAGAAGCATTGGTACGACAAGATCAACATCCGCGGCTACACCCAGATGCGCATCAACAGCACGCTCTGGTACGACGAGGACCAGGCCGGCCCCTATCATCCCAACGACAAGTCGGTGGGGCCGAACAACAACTTCTTCCTCCGCCGTGTCCGCTTGATCTTCTCCGGCGACATCAGCGACCGGCTCTATATTTACATCCAGCCCGACTTCGCCTCGAGCCTCGCGGGCGTGAGTGATCCAGGAGCGATCAACTACGCTCAGCTCCGCGACTGCTACGCCGACTGCTACGTGACCACCGACAAGGTGCACCGTGTCCGCGTCGGCCAGTCGAAGGTGCCCTACGGCTGGGACAACATGCAGTCCAGCTCCAATCGTCTACCCCTCGACCGTGCCGATTTCATCAATGCCACGAAGAGCGAACGTGGCCTCGGCATCTTCTACTACTGGACTCCCGAGGAGTCGCAGGAACTCTACAAGTATGTGCTCGAAGAGGGTCTCAAGGGCTCGGGTAACTACGGCAACTTTGGCATCGGCTGCTACAACGGCCAGGGCAACTCGACGCTCGACCAAAACAACAACATGCACTTCGTGATGCGGCTCAATCAGATCTACCAGTTCGACAACGACCAGGTGATGGAGGCGGGCGTACAGGCCTACTGCGGTAACTACGTGCCGACGCTGGCCGATATCAAAATCGGCGGCAACACGTATAAGCCGGTCGTGGTGTCGCCATCCAACGGCGTGCTCGACCAGCGGATCTGTGCGTCCTTCGTCTACTATCCGCAGCGGCTCGGCGTAACCGCGGAGTGGAACGTCGGCCTCGGGCCGGAGCTCTCGAGCTTGAACAACGTCTCAAAGGCGAACCCGCCCACGATCTCGAGTCAGCCGCTCTCCGGCGGCTACGTGCTCGTCAACTACAAGGCCGACACTGAAAACTATGGCCGGCTCTTTCCCTACTTCCGCTATCAGACCGGCCACGGCGGCTTCATCTGGGAGCGGAACACACCCAACACCTACCTTGGCGAATTCGACCTGGGCCTCGAGTGGCAGATCACGCCGCAGATGGAGCTGACCTGCGAGTATGACTGGGTGAATCGGACGAACACCTCCGGCAAGGCACCGATTCGGCCCGACGGCCAGTTTGCTCAGTTTCAGGGCGACCTCATGCGGTTCCAGTTCCAGTTCAACTACTAGTTCAACTCATAGGACCGTCACTTCAGCATCCCATGCGAATCACCTTTATGCAGTCGGGCGGGTTTGCGGGCATGCTCAAGGGCTGCACCATCGACGCCACCGATCTTGCGCCTGAAGAGCGGCAGGAACTGGAGTCGCTGGTCGCCGCCAGCGGGCTCAGCGAATCGTTCGAGCGGTTTTCATCCACCGGCCGCGATCTGCGGCAGTACGAGATCGTGATCGAACAGCATGCGACCGTGCAGCGAATCGTCTGCGATGATCGTTCCGTGCCGGAAGCGGCCCGGCCGCTCCTGGCCTTTCTGGTGGCCCGGGCCCGGCCGCAGCCGCCCGGCGGCGGCTGACACGCGTCAGCTCGCGTGGACGCGGAGCCGGCGATCGATCGACGCGATCAGCCGCTCGAGCGACCGTCGATAGGAAAAGTGCTCGACCTCGAGGCGATGCCGGGGCGAATCGACGTAGCGGACCGAATGAGATTGCGATGGTCGGCACCGCGTCCGATAGAGCCAGGCCGCCGCCCTTGGTGACTGTTTCGCCGCAACCACCATCCGGGCCACGAGTTTCCCCTGCAGATCGGTGAGGCCCCACTGGCCGCTGTCGGGCTGGATCAGCCCCACGACCGCGATGTCGTCGCGGGTGGGGTGCAAGAGATTCATGAACAGCCGTGGCACACCCTCGGCATCGCCGCAGAGATGCTCTGGAGCGATGAAGGGGAGCGTGACGCGATAGCCGGTGGCGCAGATGACGATGTCGAACTCCGCGCGGCTGCCGTCTGCGAACACGACCGCATTGCCATCAAAGCGGGCCACGTCGCCTGCCGGTCGGACGAGCCCGGCGTCGATCCGTCTGCAGAGGTCGCCGTTGATGACCGGATGCGTCTCCCAGAGCCGGTGGTCGGGCCGTGGCAGGCCATGCCGCCAGGGTAGGCCGATCTCGCGGTCGATCGCCCGCAGGCTCACGAGCCGACGGAGCCAGAGCGGCATACCCATTTTCAGGAGCCGTTCGCCGCGGAGATCTGCCGGCCGGCCGAGAAGAAATCTCGGCACGAAGTAATAGCCGCGGCGGGTCGAGAGCACGGTCGTGGCCGCATGGCCCGCAGCGTCAACCGCGATGTCGCAGCCGGAGTTGCCGCCGCCGATTACGAGCACCCGTTTGCCCGCGATGCCCAGCGGCTGCGTGGGCGACTTGTAGTGGCAGGCATGGAGGAGCGTGCCGGTGAAGGTGCCGGGAATCTCTGGAAACCGCGGCTCGCGATTGTGGCCGGTGGCGATGACGACGCCGGCGTAGTGCCTGGCTTCACGGCCGGTCGCGTGCACCGTCCAGCCGCCGCCCGGGGCCGGCTGCATCCGCTCGACGGCCGCGTGCGTGCGGATGTGTGGCACCAGACCGAAGTGCCTCGCATAGCCACGCAGATAATCGAGGCATTGCGAGTGATGGGGATAGGCCGGCCACTCCTGCGGCATCGGGAAATCGGTATAGGCGGTGAGCGACTTCGAGCTGATCAGCCGGGTGGATGCAAAGACGCTCGATGCGGCTGAGCCGAAGTACCAGTTGCCGCCGACGTCGTCCTCGCGTTCGAGACACTCGGCCGGAATGCCGGCGGCCAGCAGGTTCTTCAGAGTCGTCAGGCCCGATGGCCCGGCGCCGATGACGCACCACATGTCTTGTTGGGGTCGCATGGGCAACTTCAGGACTCGGCGCGGTCGCGGAGGATAGAGGTGATGGTGCCGGCGAGCCGGTCGAGATCGGCGGCCGTGTGGTGCCAGGAAAGGCTCACCCGCACGAGGCTTTTCCCTGCGGGCACGCTCGGCGGCCGGATCGCAGGGACGAAGAGGCCGGCCTCGGCCAGCCGCGCGGACACCGCCACCGCATCTCGTGCTGCGCCGACGACGATCGGCACGATCTGCGTCGTGGCACCGGCAACGTCGAGGCCATTCTGGAGCAGTGTCTGCCGAAAGTCAGCCGCCCGCACGAGAAGCTCCCGGCGGCGGTGCGGCTCTTGGGACACCAGCGCGATAGCGCGGGTGGCCGCAGCAGCCACGGCGGGCGGATGAGCCGTCGAAAAGATCCATGCCCGCGCCTTATGCCTGAGCCAGTGGATCATGTCGGCATGGCCGGCGACAAAGCCACCGGCCGCCGCCAGCGCCTTCGAGAGCGTGCCGACGCGAACATGCACGCCGTCGGCGCAGCCGGTCTCTTCGACCAGCCCGCTGCCGCGGGCGCCAAACACACCCGTGGCATGCGCCTCGTCCACCATCAGGATCGCCCGGTGCTTTCGCGCCAGCTCGCAGAGGTCGGCCAGCGGCGCGACCGTGCCGTCCATCGAGAAGACCGTGTCGGTGACGATCAGCCGACGGCGAGCGGAGCCAGCCTGCGAGAGGATCGCGTCGAGCGCGGCCATGTCGCGGTGCGGATAGATGCCGACGCGTCCGCGGGAGAGCCGGCAGCCGTCGATGATGCTCGCGTGGTTGCGGGCGTCGCTGGCGAGAAAATCGTCAGGCCCGGCGAGCGCCGCGATCGTTGCGGTGTTGGCGGCGAAGCCGCTGGGAAAGGTGAGGGCCGCATCGACCGCGAGCAGGTCGGCCAGCGCCCTCTCCAAGAGTTCATGGGCCTGCGAGTGGCCGCTCACCAGCGGGCTCGCGCCTGCGCCAAACCCCTCGGCGCAGGCGGCCTTCGACGCGGCCTTCGTGAGCCGCACGTCGCCGGCGTAGCCGAGGTAGTCATTCGACCCAAAGTTGAGGAGCGTCTGCCCGTCGAGATCGACCTCCCTGCCCTGCCGGCCCGATCGCACGCGGTGGGGGCGTTCGAGCCCCGCGCTGCGAAGGGCCGCGAGATCGTCGGCGATCCAGTCGAGCGCCGCCGGCAGCGGCGCGGCGTCGCCGGGCGACTGGCTCGGCTGGGGCGGAATCACGGCGGCGTCGAGGCGGCAGGTCATGCCGGAATAGTAGACGAAACGTCAGGCCGGACGGTGGCTGCTTTTTTTGCTGAGCTTTTCAATGGTGCGAAACTGTGTGGCTGTCACGGGCTGGACGGAGAGCCGGCTGCCGCGGCGGAGCAGTTCCATGCCCGCGAGGGCCTTCACCGTGCGGAGTTCGTCGAGCGGGATCTCCCGCGGAAAGATCTCCACGAGCTTCACATCGACCATCGACCAGATCGGATTTTCGGGCGACGCCTTGGGATCGTGGTAGTCGCTCGACGTGTCCCAGGCCGTCGGATCGGGATAGGCCGTGCCGGCGATCTCGACGATACCGGCCACGGCCGAGGGAGTGGCATTGGAATGGTAGTAGAGCGCCAGGTCGCCCACCTGCATGGCCCGCAGAAAGTTGCGGGCCTGGTAGTTGCGGACGCCCTCCCAGTGGGTCGTCTGCCGTTTCGCCTTGGCAAGATCGTGGATCGAGAAGACGTCAGGTTCGCTCTTGATCAGCCAGTAGTTCATGGTGCGGATGGCTAGGCTTGCGTAGGATGGTTCAAGATCGATGATACCGGACGAGCCGCCATGCTGTGTAAGGCGGCTGCCGACGGCACATGGCGGATCGCAGCGGCCGGCGCGGCCGTGGATGCCAACGGGGACGCGGCAGGCCATGGCCGGCTCGTTGGCGTTGTGCTGCAGGGAGGAGAGAAGGACGGCGACTCCATCCTCAACGCCGCGATCCCGCTAGGCACCAGACAGGCGTCCGTCAGCCGTGGGCCAAGCCCGCCACCCGTGCCAGGCGTCGCCGTTCGAGCAAGCCGAACGTACCCAGTAGCAGGGCAATCGCGCTGCCGAACGAGCCGAGATCGATCTCGGGAACGGTCGTGACGGCGATGGCCGACGCTCCACCCAAATCACGGAACCCACGGTCTGTTCCTGGCACGAGAGTCGCGTAGTTGAGGTCGGTCAGATCGCCCGTGGCCACGTCCACCGTGTACCACGCGCCGGTTGTATAGTTGTGGCCGTAGAGGATGCTGAAATCCTCATTGAACGAGAGCTGCAGGCTGATGTTGCTACCCGCACCCTTGATCTCGTTGTAGGTCGTCTCGGGGGACGCGAGGTCGACCGAGTAGAAATAGCCGGTGCTCGTTGCGGCATACAGAATGCCGGTGTTGACGTTGATTGCGATATCGCCGAAGCCATTCCCACTCGCTGGCGTGGGGCCCGTGAGCGCGTAGCTGGTCGTGCCTGAGAACGTCGGCACGGTGCCCACGGCGGTACCGCTGTAGCTCAGAGATGCCTTGACGAGTTCGTTCGTGGCCTCTTTAAAGAACCAGAAGCCGTCGTTGAAGTACGAGGCGTTGTAGACCAGGCTCGAACTGATGCCGAGGCTGCTACTGGTGGTGATCTGCTGGAACGCAGCGGGGCTGCCGCCGAGCGGCTTGTTCCACAGATAGAGGTTGTTGCTCACGTCGAGAAAGAGCAGCTGATCGCGGCCACGGTCGAAGGCGACCGCGTTGGACTGGCCCGTCAGACCGGTGTTGTAGGTGCTCTCGAAACTCTGCTGGCCGCTGACCGGATTGATCTGCCAGATCTCGTTGTCATCGGCGATGCCATAGATGTAGCTGGGCACGATGGGCTCCGCCGCGGCGGAGCGGAACGCCCCGGGCACCAGCAGCAGGCTGGCAACCACGGCAAGCGATACCCGACGCGACAGACAAAGGGTCCACACCATCAGATCAATCCTCATTCTTCTCCACAGAATTCCGAGTCGCAGAGACTCGCCATCGATACAGGCCGACCAGCCAGCATCAGCGGCGCAGGGCTGCTGAATGGCCCGTCATACTGGCTGAAGGGAGAGCTGAAATCAAGCAATCGGCGGTCCACACCCTCCCGGAGGGGGGGTGGGGCGAGCAAAAGCGTGTTTTCAGGCTTCCGTGGGGCAGATCGCTACGTGGGGCAGCGGGCGCCGAAATAGCCGTACTTTTCGATGTGGGCGGCGACCTCGGGAGCCACGAGGTCTTTCCACGAGGGGTCTCCGGAGCAGATCCGCGACCGCACCTCCTCGCTGGAATACGTGCGGAGCGCCGACTCGTCGCAGGGCAGGCCGCAGATCAGGCCGTTGACGCGGAGATGTTCGAGCAGGTGCGTGAGATGCGGGGCCACCGTCAGGGTGTCGGCGGTGATCACCCGCCCGTCGAGCATGTCCCGCGTCGGGTGCACGTAGAGCCGGACCCGGTGCGTGAACAGCCGACCGAAGGCCTCGAGAATGCCGCCGTCGAGATGCTGATAGTGGCTCTCGTTAAACAGTTCCCGCAACAGCGGCACGCCGAGCACGAGGCCGGTCTGCTCGACGTGACGGTCGGCGAGATATTCCCCCAGCGTGTGAAAGGCGCCAATGTCGGTGACGAGCACCATCTTCCCGGCGGCGGAGAGGAGATCGACTCGGGCCAGGAAATCGGCATCCTCCGCGGTGCCGCGATCCCGCAGGTTATTCATGGTGATTTCCATAATCTCGCGGATCTCGCCCTTCTTGCCGGTCGGGGTGACCGTAGATTGCGGAGCCGGCTCTGCCTCGAAGCAAGCCCGCGCGCGGTCCATCATCTCGAGGTTGAGTTTGGTGACCGGCGCGAATCGTCCGCGCTCGACGAGCACACGGGTTTTCCGGATCGACTCCGAGGCCAACAGCGGCGTGCCGTCCACGTCGAAGAGGAGCGCCGGCGTGAAGCCGATCCGCACCAGATGGAGGCTCAGCAGTCGGTTGTCGATGCCGACGAAGGCCGGTCCGCGCATGTGGATCCAGTCGATCTCGAGCCGCTCGCGGCCGATGGCATCGAGCAGACTTTCAATCAGTGCCCGCGGATTCTGCCAGTGGTGGAAGGCTGCATAGGTCAGGTTCACGCCGAGCCGGCCCACCGCCTCCTGTTGGAGAGCGTTGGTGGCGTCGAGCATCCGCACGTGGAGAAGGATGTCGCTGGTCGGCGACCGCACGGCGTGCTGGAACCGCAATCCCATCCAGGCGTGGCATTCGTTGCCACCCTTGAAGGAGCGGGCCGCCGCGGTGTCGGCAAAGACGAAGAACCGCGTGCGATCGCCCCGCACGCTGTCGAGCCTTTCGCGCAGCAGGTCATACTCGTGGTCGAGCATCTGCTCGATCCGCTCCCGCGAGACATACCGCTGCGTCTTGCCGTAGATGGCATCGCTGACAGTCATGTCGTAGGCGGAGATCGATTTCGCCACCGTGCCCGCCGCGCCCCCCACGGCGAAGAACCAGCGGGCCACCTCCTGGCCGGCGCCGATCTCGGCGAAGTTGCCGTAGACGGAGTCGTCGATGTTGATGGCGAAGGCCCGCTGCGCCGTCGGATCGACGGCCTGCATCGGGCCTGACATGGCGAGCGGTGGCATGGTGGGCTTCCTGACGGTGAGGCACCTCATCCCGGCGGACTGCCGATGATACGCCGTCGTTGGCTCCCGTGGCAGGGGGGCGGTCAGGCCGCGGCCGGTTCCGACAGGACGGATCGACCCGAGAGCAGCGACTCGACCACGTTCCGCAGCTCGACGGGATCGACCTGCAGGTCGGAATCCCCGACCGCCGTCTGGGGATTGAAGTGTCGAATTCGCGTGGGACTGGCCATGTGCAGGTGGTAGTCGAGCTCGCGATGATGGGCGATCTCGTAGAAGCAGGCCCAGGGGCGGTAGGGCGTGCCGATCTCGATGACCTGCGTGCGGGAACGGCAGAACGCCAGATTGGTCAGCCCCGCGCCGTGCGGGCCGATCACACACTCGGCCCTCGAAAAGACCGCGATCTGCTCGGCCAGCGGCATGCCCTCGAGCCGGAGCCGTTCGAAGCCCAGCGGACGCAGAGCCCGCAGCACCTCCCGCTCGTTCACGATCGACCGCGGGCCGCGGCGTGAGATGAAAATCCGCGGCGCCGGGCCGGCCCAGGGGCCCACATCCGCAGTGAGCCGGCGGAAGAGGAAATCGGTCTTCGCGCGGGAGAGGCTGCCGTGGAACGAGGAGACCACCAGGCGGGCCGGAGCCAGGTGTGCATGACGGGTTGCCGGCACGATCTGCTCCCGTCGGATGCCCAGGAGCGACAGTGTCTCCTGCTGGAAGCGTGTCTGGATCGGTGCGTAGAAGCGGTCGATGGCGATGCCCGACCGCTCGTAGAGATCAAGCCTGGGCAGGGCCTCGATGAGCCAATGGTAGTAGTTGTGGTTGGGGCCGGTGGTCAGCACTGCCACGGTGTCTGGTGTCGCGCGGGGTCGCGGTAGATGGGACAGGTGGAGCGGATTGGTGGGGTTGTCGCTGGCAAACCCGAGGCCCGAGACATCGACCAGCACGTCGTCACCGGCGTGCATCACGACGCCGGCATCGTGGGTCACGCTCGCATGCGTCAGCATCGCCACGAACGACTGCACGGCCGGCTGGATCACGGTGCCCCGCAGCAGCCGGTCATACTGTTCGCGAGCCACCGTATTGTCGATCCGTGACCGGACCTGGGCGACCGCTGTGAGGTCACCTGTGATGGCATGAGACGGAAGCACCCGCCGTGAGAGATCGTCGAGGCGAATCGACTCGCACCGACCCGCGTCGGCCAGTGCGGAGACGCTGGTCGCAGCCCGGGGCGTGGGCACGCCGAGACCGAACTGCCCGCGGAAGGCCGTCAGCACCAGCGGCCGCAGTCGGCGTTTCCAGACACCCGTGATCTTGCTCATGGTGCGGGAGGGTCGCAGCGACGGGACCGCCCGACAAGGGCAAAAGAAGGGGAAAAAGCCACCGGCCAAAAAAGCGGGCGGGCCGGACGCTTTCGCGCCCGGCCCGCTTGGCTTTCTCATGCGTCACCCTGGCCAGCGGCCGGGGTGGGGCGAACTAGCAGCCCTTCTTGCAGCCGAGGAGGCCACGCTTGCCGGCACCGTTGCCGGAGTTGCTGCCCGAGCAGCCGCAGCCGTTGTCGGCCGGGACCTGCTCTTCGACGCACTTGCGGACCTGGGTGCAGACCGACTTCGTGACCTTCTTCGGAACGCGGACCACGTACGACTCAGTCTTCGTCTCCGAGACATTGTCGCTGACGCACACCGAGTAGTTGGCGGTCTTCTGGACCGGCACCATCACCGTGTAGGACACTTCCTTGGTCCGGGTCTCGGGCACGCACTTGTTCACCGTGTACTCGCGGGTGCGGGTCTCGGTGCGGCACTTCTTCACGCACAC
>CAMCQY010000036.1 GCA_945877135.1 Candidatus Kuenenia stuttgartensis | reverse complement strand
TCGGTCGTCTCGTTTACCAGCGGCGGCAGCTGGTAGCAGAGGCTCTTTCCACCGCCGGTCGGCATCACGACGAGCGAGTCGCGGCCCGCGAGCGCCGCCCGGATGGCGTCAGCCTGGAGCGGCCGCAACGTCTCGAAGCCCCACCAGCGAGAGAGAATCTCGCGGATGCGGACGTCGTCGATCGGCTCTGCGGCAGTGTCGGCCGGCCCTGGCACGGATGCACCTGCTTGGTGTGGCTGCGAATGCCACAGGATAGCAGACGGCTGGGAGCTGAAGTCTCCGCCGTCGGCCATTTCTCGGCCCCGGTCGCACGCGGCGCACCTGCCCCGACCGCCGAAATCACGGCTTTGTGGGGATCACCGACGCATGGCCGCTCACGCACTGCCAGGCACCATCCTTGAGCACCCACACATTCGTGAACCGCGACGCGCGTTCGAAGGGCTTCCCGTCCTTATCTTTGACGGCCTCTTTGTAGTCGCCGATGTCAACGGCCACCGTACCCCCGCCATACACCCGCACGTCGATCGAACTGGCTTCGGAGACAGTGTGCCGCTCGCCGCCCGCCTTGAGCGCGGCGATCCCCTCCGCCTTCGTGAAGCGGTGGCCCGACGGCTCGACGTAGACGAAGTCAGGAGCCCAGATCCGTTCCAGGATCGACGTGTCGTTCTTGAGATACGCGGTTGACCACTGCGCAGAGAGGTCCTTGATGTCCGCCTCGATGGCCGCTTCCTGGGCCGGGGTAACGGCCGTGGCTGGCTGGGCAAGGGCAACGCTGCCGCAGGCAAAGGCGATCGAGAGGGGCAGAAGGCTGCGGGCGATGATCTGTGAATGCACCATAGTAATCGACTCCTGAGAAGAAACATTGGATCTGCGACATTCTATCGGAAAAGAGCGGCGTCCCCTTTATCTCGCTACAATTCAGCGATGCTCTGGGTTGCCTGGAAAATGCTGATCGGAAACCGGGTGAAATACCTCGGCATCGTGTTTGGCGTGATGTTCGCTGCGCTGCTGATCGCGCAGCAGTCGTCGATCTTCTGCGGCTTGATGTCGCTCACCGTCAGCCAGATTCGCGACGTCGAGGGGCCCGGCATCTGGGTCATGGACAAGAATGTCCAGTTCGTCGACGACATCAAGCCGTTGGCCGACACCTGCCTGTTTCGCGTCAAGGGAGTATCGGGCGTCGAATGGGCGGTGCGGTTCTACAAGGGGCTCGCCCGGGCGCGGATGGAGGAGGGGGATTATCACCAGATGATTCTCTTGTGCATCGACGACGCCACCCTCGTCGGCGCGCCGGAGGGAGTCTTCATGGGATCGATCGCCGACCTCCGCAAGCCCGACGCCGTGATCATGGACGACGCCGGCTACCAGCTGATCTGGCCGGGTGAGCCTTTCCGGCTTGGCCGCGTGTTCGAGATGAACGACCGACGGGCCGTGCTCGTCGGCCTTACCAAGGCACTTCGCACGTTTCAGAGTTTTCCGATCATCTACACGCGTTACAGCCAGGCGGTGCTCTTTGCACCACCTGAGCGGAAGGTGCTCTCGTTCGTGCTCGCGCAGCCGCAGCCGGGCCTGGATCCGCAGGATGTCTGCCGGCGGATCGAGGAGCAGACCGGCCTGCAGGCGCTCACCCGCAACCAGTTCATGTGGAAGACGATCCGCCATTTTCTGATGAAGACCGGCATCCCGGTCAACTTCGCGATCACCGTGTTCCTCGGGTTCCTCGTCGGCACGGCGATCGCTGGGCAGACCTTTTATCTGTTCACGGTGGAGAACATCCGCCAGTTCGGAGCGCTCAAGGCGATGGGCACGAGCAACTGGACGATCCTGCTGATGGTGCTGTCGCAGGCCGTGCAGGTGGGCGTGGTGGGCTACGGCATCGGCGTCGGGTTGGCGGCGCTCTTTGGCTGGGGGAGCCGCGGCTTCACCAAGCTCGCGTTCTTCATGCCCTGGCAGGTGCTGGCCATCACGGCCGTGGCTGTATTTTTCATCGTGCTCCTGGCGAGCCTCTTGTCGATCCGCAAGGTGCTCGTGGTCGATCCGGCGATCGTGTTCCGCGGGTGAATGCAGGAGCCTCGGAAGTCATGTCCATGACAGACCCAAACCGCACGCAGCCCAGCCATGCCCAGACTACCGCCGACGTGGCCGTGCGGGTCCGCGGTGTGACGAAGGAATTCGGGACGGGCGGTTCGCTGACGCGGGCCCTACGGGGCGTCGATCTGGATGTGCCCTATGGTGAACTGCTGATCCTTGCCGGCCCCAGTGGCTGCGGAAAGACCACGCTCGTCTCGATCGTGGCGGGCACGCTCGCACCGTCGGACGGCGAGGTGGTCGTGCTCGGCAAAGACCTCGTGGCGATGAGCAACGGCCGCAAGGTGAAATTCCGCCGCGAGAACGTCGGATTCGTCTTCCAATCGTACAACCTGCTGCCCTCACTCACGGCTGCGGAGAACGCCGCCGTGCCGCTCCTCATCGCCGGCTGGCACCGGTCGCGGGCTGTGGAGGCGGCAAGCGAGGTGCTCGACAAACTCGGCCTCGGCGACCGTTTGGTGAACCTGCCAAGCGAACTCTCCGGTGGCCAGCAGCAACGGGTGGCGATCGCCCGGGCGCTGGTGCACGAGCCGCGGCTGCTCGTCTGCGACGAGCCGACCAGCGCCCTCGACGCGGAGAACGGCCGGATCACGATGGAGCTGATCTCAAACATCGCCGTGCAGCCCGACCGGGCGGTGATCGTGGTCACGCACGACTCGCGGGTCTATTCGTTCGCGGACCGGATCGCGAACATGGAAGATGGCCGCATCGAGAGCGTCGAAGCGGGACCGCTCCGCACGGGCTCGGCTGGTCATTCTGCCCGGAGCTGACACCTCCTCCGTCTTGTTTGCCAGTGCCCATGCGAGAGCTGGGTAAGATCGACACCGCCGCAGTACCGTTGGCTTCCGATTCCTCGACCATCCCTCTTTCCCCTGCCTGCATCACGGTGTTGTGAATGTCTGCCCAGCGTTTTTTGATCTATTCCCAGCCTCGAACGGGCAGCACCTGGCTCGTTGATTTGCTCGACAATCACCCCGAGATTACGTGTGACGGTGAGCTCCTCTCCGCTGGTTGGAAGCATGTGCGGCGGGTCTGGTCTCGAAGGCTGTTACGGTCTTACCCGATTCCTTACGTGCAACTCAGGGCAGCAATGTGCAAGGCTCCAGCCTATGGATTCAAAGTTCTGCACTATCAGACTTACAAACAGAAAGGACTCTTGACGAGCTTCCATCGAAGAGGTTGGCAAATCATTCATCTACGCCGGGCTCATCTTTGGAATCAGGCGGTTTCCGATCAACTGGCCATCCAGACCAAAAGGTATCACCGAGCACACAACGATCCGGTTCACACCGATCAAATCCGCATCGAACCCGCCGCAATTCTGCATAAGATCGATTCACTGAAACGCCAATCGCGTGACGAAACGCGAACTCTGGAAGGAGTCCCTCATCTGCGGATCGAGTATGAAAGCGACCTTGTTGAGGAAAGTGTTCGCGACCTGACCTTATCGCGGATCCACGCGATGCTCGGCGTCGCACCCATGCCTGGGTCATCGGTTTTGCTGCCGACCTATGACCGCCCGATGCATCAGGTGGTCGCGAACTACGAGGAAATCGTCGATTGTGTGAGACACTCCTGCCACGCAGACGTACTCGGCACGTGAGGCACAAAGGCTCGCCGCCTCTCATCGTTCGCCGGCCGGATCATGAACGTGGATAACGGCCGGGTCGAGTCGGTCGAAGCGGGACTGCTTCGCACAGGCTCGTCGAACATGTCACGGGCACCACTGGTCGTTCTGCTCGTAGCCAAGGCGGACGAGCGCATCGCCGAAGTGTTCGAGGAACTGGCGGTGCATGGACTTCGTGAAATATGACTGCCACTGCCGCGGCAGGCCGGACCGGATGTGCCCATTCACCCGGCCTGAAAACAGGCTGCCGTTGAAGGCTATCTGGAGCAGTTCGTCCATCTGTTCTTCCGGGTATCCGAGAAAGGTGAAGATGTCCCGGAATCGACGCAACTCCACGTCTTCGATCAGGTCCTCGTATTTCGCCTCGTAGAACTGCGGACGACCGTAGTTCCAGGCCAGCATGTCGCGAATGGTCGCTCTGGAGCAGTGCAGCATCTCAAACCCTGTTTTGTCCTCCAGTGAAGGCAACCCGGCGAGTGTCTGCTGATAGCTCCGCCCTTGGAACTTCGGGTTAGGCACTGTGAGCCAGCGTTCGCTGGTGCACCGCTCATGGTAAAAAACGCCCGATATGATGACATCGCGCGGATCGCGGATAAGGTGCAGTCCACGGTGTGGGCCGATGAGTGTGGAGAATCGGAATCGGCTGTGATCTTGGAAGAAGACGTCGTAGCGCCGTGGCAGATGCCGCTGCTCGCCGGTATAGAATACGAGCGACAGTTGGTCGCACACGGCCGAAAAAATACCCTTCATCCAGACCGTGCCACATTTGTGGTGGGTTCCCACGAGAACCCTGTCGGTCTGCGATCCGAAGCCGAAGAGTTGCGACAAGCGGTTCAGCATGGCGTGCCTTCAATGGCGGGATTGGGATGAATCGGTGCCCAGGCACTCGCGCAGAATCGTTCGCACGGTGTCGATGGAGTGGTGCTGCGCGACCCAGGCGTGGGCATTCTCGGAGAGCCTTCGGCAGAGGTCCTCGTCCGTTGAGAGCCGCAGGCAAGCGGCCGCAAGCTCCTCCGGTGTGTCGGCGATGAGGAGGTGCTCACCGTCGGTCACGGCCAGGCCTTCCGCACCCTTGGTCGTGGAGACGACGGGAGTGCGATGTTGGAACGCCTCCAGGATCTTGATGCGGGTGCCGCTGCCGGCTCGCAGTGGCACCACGAGCATGCCGGCGGAGGCATACTCGGGGGCAAGATTTGGCACAGCACCGATGAGATTCACGCCTGGGAGACTTCTGACCGCGACGATCGACTCCGATTGGCCGACGCCCACGATGCGGAAGGTCATTCGATCGTCCTGTTTCCGGATGAGCGGCAGGACGGAGCGGGCAAAGAGGGCCACGGCGTCGGAATTGGGAAGGTAGTCGAGTGAGCCGACAAAGAGGATCGACCGCGGGTTGCGGTTGACGCCCGCCGCAGGTGACTCGGGTGTGCGGACGGCATTGGGCACGTGGACGAAAGAATGGGCTGGATGGCGTGACCGCAGCGTCTTGCAGTCGTCCTCGCTGGCGAGCAGAAGATGGTTGAACCGGGGCATCAGAATGGTGCGAAAAAGGTTCATCTTCGGAATCTCGGCCCGGATCTTGGCCGCGACGGCCGCTTCTCCGGCGGCTTCGTGCAGCGGTGCGAATTGTTCGTTGCGGGCGCACTCGTCATCGTCGAGATCGAGGATCGTGACGCGGGGGCGGGATCCCGCCGCGTTGAAGCAGTTGATCGCCAGCGGAGCAACGACCTGCCGGAATGCATAGACCACATCCAGCTGCGCTCCGCCCGGTTCGCCGTTCAGGAAGTCCTCCACCAGCGGCCGGATGTCTTGCACGCGGTGGGGCTGAATCCGAAAAAATGCCGCAGATTGGGCCCGCACCCAGTCGTCGTGGAAGATGCCCTCGCGGCTTGCCCAGACCTCTGGATGCACCACGATCACGGAGAAGTGCGACGACAGCACTTCGAGGGCGATGCTGGCTCGCATCGCGGAGCCACCGCCCGTGGGATACGGCAGAAACGACGTGACGAACAGGCAATAAGGTTTGGCTGTCATGGGTTCGCGGCTGTCGAGGATGCTGGGGGAGGCGATGGTTGAGTGAGAGCGATCGATCGCAGTCGTCCGGCCTTGGTCACCAGGCTCCGCGTCGCTCGGTGGACGAGCGTCTCAATACGGCCCGCCCACCGGCTGGGCGACCGCGTGGCCGGCACTGGCATGCCGGCCTGTCGCAGTTCCGCCAGTCGCTCGAACGCCGCCGGCGCGTAGCACGTGGCAAGTCCCTGGAAAGACTCCCACTGGCGGGCCGTGAGCACGACGAGCGATGCATCGACCTGCCAGGGGATCAACGAATCGCCGGCAGTTGTCGGGGTGAGAATCGAGAGCATGAGGTGCTCCGCCGGCATGACGGGCTCGGCATAGGCGAACAGGTCGGCCTCGCAGCAACGGGCCCGCCAGGGGGCCACTGGAAGGTGTCGCCAGAGGAGTTTCAGCGGGATCCCATTGCGCAGGAAATTCGTGTGGCTCACCCAGTCAAGAGCCTTCGGTTCGGGAACGACGCCTTCGAGCAGCCATCCCGAGTTCTGGAGGAGTTGGCGGGCGGCTGCCTGCTGATGCCTGGGCACCGCAAGGTGGATCGCCGTCAGCGGCCGCACGGAGCCGGACCGTTGATTTTGCAGGAACACAGCCGAGGGCCCGGCCACCATCACCGGCCCCACGCCGCCGGCTTCGAGCATGGCCGTGCACTCCTGCAGGACCTGCCGCCGCAACTGGGCCTCGGCCCAGCCGCGGCGGACGATGCCCATGAGAATACCGGCGTCGGGATCGCCCGCGAGCCACGGCTGAAGCTGAGCGTGACCGAGAACCGGCAGGAGATGGAGCGCCGACCACGAGAGTTTCTGCACGTCGACATCTTGGCGCCATTGTCGCCAAGCCGCGGCCGCCGCGTCGGAGGAGGGGGCCAGGATCGCCTGCGCCAAGATCGCCTGCACCAGGAGCGAGGTGTCGTTCATCGGCCGGCGGCTCCGGCGGCGGCAGCGGCATGTGCGCGGCGGCGTTCCATCAGCCAATGCATCGCCTGTGTGTATTCGGCGAGGCCCTGACGGTTGCGGGTGGTATTGTCGGTGTGCACACGGCGGCGGACGAGCGAGCCGGGCACGACGAGCGACTTGAGCCCGAGCGTCTGTGCCCAGCCATACCAGGCGATGAACTCGCCGCAGCGAAATTCTGGGAGCGGCCCCGCGATTTCAAACACGTCGTGGCGGGCGAGCAGACCGGATGGACTGATGAAAGGACGCGACTCCTCGTTGCATGGAAACGCGGCTTGTGGATCCGAGAACTCCGCCCCGTGGCAGAACACGAGCGACACGTCGGGCTTGGTGCTCAGGGCGGCTGACTGTTCCGCGAGCTTTCCCGGCAGCCAGAGGTCGTCGGCGTCGAGAAAGGCGATGAGCGGCGCTGTGGCGGCTGCGATGCCGGCATTGCGGGCGCATGCCGCGCCGGGCTTGGGCTCATGCACGAGCCGCACCTTCGAGCCGAAGTCCCGCTGCACGCAGTCGCAGGTGGCGTCGGTGGAGGCGTTGTCCACCACGATCACGTCCAGATCGAGGTCCGCGGCAGCCTCACGCTGCTGGAAGACGCTCTCGATGGCCTGCCCGATGAACCGGGCGGCGTTGTGGGCCGGAATGACGACGCTGACGGAGGTGTTCACGGGGCAGCCTTCACCCGTTCAAAAGCGTGGTGAGCGCCGACGGTATCCCGCGGGTGTCGGTGCCGAGGTGTAGCAGGTAGGCCGGCAGTTTCTCGGCCAGCGTCACCATGCGGTCGCAGTCTTCGTTCGCCGCCGCCGGAAGCTGCGCGACTGTGCTCGGCAGCATCGCCACGAGCGCTTCGAAGGGGGGGCAGGGTTCAACGCGAGTGGCTAGCTGGCCCGTGATCCGCGGCACCACGATGGCCCGCAGTGGTATGCCCGCCACGATGCGATCGGGCCAGATCTCGTCGAGGAAGTAGACTCCCTTGCCGTCCCCGCCCCGTTCGAAACTGTCTGGATTGGTGGAGAGGCCTTTCAGCTCCGGCAGTCGGGCGTAGTCTTCCGATCCTTTCAACTTGCCGGTGTTGTAGAGGCTGTGGGCCCATGCGCGAGAGGGATCGATCAGGCAGTAGTCGTCGCCGGCATAGTGCATGCCAGCGGCAGCGCAGAGCAGGGCGGTGGTCGACTTGCCGGAGCCGCCCTTGCCCACCAGGAGCACGCCGCCCTTTTTCGTGCCGACCGCGGCGCCATGCACATACTGCAGCCCCCTCGCCGCAAACCATTCGTGCAGCAGGAACCGAAACGGCGAGCCGACTTCCCAGTAGGGGAAGGTGTCGTCATCGAGCTTCAGCGCCCAGCCCCGGTTCTGGTTGAAGTCGACCACCGTGAGCACGTTGGGGCCGGCGTTGTAAATTGCGGAGATTCCAACGGAATGCAGTTCGAGGACTTCGCCCCGTGGACCGCACTCCAATCGCCAGTCGGTTCGTAGCCGTCGCAGCAGATCGGCAAGCACCGGCGGGGCAGATGGCGTGGCACCGCTCCATGCACTGATGGTGAGGCCGGCTGCCGAGGCCGGTGCCTCGGGCATCGCCAGATGGCCGAGTGCGGGCTGGAGCCGCCGCGCATCCTGCTCGGGGATGGTGCGGACGCAGACGTCGTGGCCGCCGATCCGATACCACTGTTGAACGGGGCCGCCAGCCGTGGCGGCATCGGTCAGAAACGACTGCTCCAGTCGATCCAGGAGCTGCCGTCCCTGGGCGGTGGCGGTGCGACGGCGCGGGCGATCGGCTTCGATCCACGGTCGCATCAGCGTTTCGAGGTCGTGGTGCTCGGTGGTGCCGCCGTCCGCATCGACGGTGGAATACACGCCGGTGTCGCGGTTCACCATGAGCGAGTGGCCACCGAGTTTCGCTGTCAAAACGTCGCCACCCGTGGCCGCAGGGGAGGCGCCGGTGGTCGCCGCTGCGTCCGCTGTCGCGGCGGACGGGGGCACTGCCGGCCCTCCAACTGCAGCATGGGGCCATCCCGCCGCGGCATCGACTTCGTGCACCGGATCGAGCATGAACAGCTCCTGCAGATCGTTGTATGACTGCAGTGCGGGGGGCGAGTAGGTGGCTGTGGGTGTTGCCAGGGGCGCCGCGTCTCTTGCTCCCTGGCTCGGTGGACAGGCGACGATCAAATCGTGGGTGGTCAGGTCGTTGATGAAGGCTCGCAGGTCGCGGGCAGCCGCATCGGCCGGAATCGTATAGAGAGTCGTCAACAGCCTCGCGACGTCGTCGAACGATGCGCCGTCGGAGCCGAACGCCAGCCAGGCTGTGCCGCCCGACTCGGAGACACTGTAGTAGCTCCCGTTGCGCAGATCGACGATCACCACCTCTCGGTCGATGAGCTGGTGAATGACATCGGGCTCATTGACCCGGTAAAAATGGCCAGAAACGGCGTCGTCTACCAACGTTCCATCTCCACGTGATCGGTCCTGAACTTTCTTGTGTCCGTCGGGTGTACCCCGAGTCCTTCACGGTCAAGAGTTATTGGTCACCCGCAAGGAGGCCACTGCCTGATACCATCCCTCCGACTATACATCGACTCTCCAGTGACTGGAGCGTCTGGTGGCAACGATTGTTCTGATTCCGACGGTAGGCGCCGCGGTCGATGCGGTGGCTACAGCAGCCGGTCCTTCGCGCGGGCCAAGGCGCGGACCTGTCGCCACTGGGCCGGTGACAGCTGCCAGGCGGCCGTCGCCAGCCGCTTCACTCGCTCCGAAAGCGCGAGCGACTGCTCGCCGTTGGCCGCCTCGAACTCCCGCATCAGGCCCGCGTAGCGACGCCAGCCTGACAAGGCTCCGGAGAGAATCTGCCCGATGGCGCGGGGGCTGGCGAGATAGGGCAGGTCGGAATTGATCGGCTCGGAATCGAGCTGCCGAAGATAGAGGTCGGCGAGCGCGGCGGCCGTGCTCCCTGTTGCGGCCACCGGTAGTGGCGAGTCGCCCCCGAAATGCTGCACGATCGTGGAGACTGCGTGAACGGCATCGTCGAGTCCCCATCGGCGGGCGTAGTCGCGGGCGCAGGAAAGCTCTTCAGGATCGGCGGCCAGCAGGCGGAACCAGCCGCCGCAGTCGAGGATGTCGCGGGCGATCTCGTCGGGGACGAGGTCGTTTCGCACCGCATGGTGCACGGTGAGCAGCAGGCCAAAGGCGGGGCGAACGACTGTCGTTTCGACATTGAGCACCCGTACGGGATGTGCCGTGCCGAGCAAGCTCTCCGTGTCGAAGCGGCCCAGCTTCCAGTGGAGGTCGATGTGGTTGCCCGCAGGATTGCTCAAGCTGACTGCCTGGTTGCCGGCAGCCCCCGGCGAATTCTTCACGAAGGCGATGTAGTCGGCCAGAGAGCCGGTGCCGATGTGCCGTCGGTAGCCGTGGGCTTCGAGGGTTGTGAGTGCGGCGGCAAGGTCATCGGCACGGATCAGGATGTCGACGTCTTGCAGCATCCGGTCGCGGGTGTTGGTGTGCAGCAGCGCGATGACTGCGCCGCCCTTAAACGCAGCCGCTTTGATGTCCGCGGCATGCAGCCGTTGCGTTGCCTCCGATCCCGCCCGCAGGCAGAGCGAGGTGCGGATGAACTGGGCCGCCGTGGCGCGACGCAATTCGTCCGCCTCTGTCGGGGGAAGCGAATGGCCGAGTGCCGCCAGTCTCGCGGCGACCGCCGGGAGCACCTTCCACCGCTCGCAGAGTCGTAGCGCCGCGGGCCATTCGCCAGCGGCCTCGATCTCGCTCGCGGCGGCCATGGCGGCATCATCGGGCGGCGAGGCCAGCAGCCGCATCACGCGATGCCTCAAAGACGACGAGCACAAGGCCATGGATATGCGTCGGGCTGGGTAAAGGGACGCCGGCGTACGCCATGCGCATGTCGGTGTGGGCGATGGTACGCTCCCTCCGGCCGCGATGCACACCCGGCCTCCCATGCGCCGCGAGAAAGGGAAAGAGAGCAGCTGCCTACGGGGCGGGAGTGACACCGCTGACGGCCGTGGCGTAGCATGACCGTATGGCCACCATCGACAGTGACGTCGCGAGATCACCGGAAGCTCCAGCGGCCCCGCCGCGCCGGCGCACCGAGCGGCGGCGGACGATCGCCGACATCCTCACGCAATACCTGTTGCCGCTCGCGGCCATGGCGATGCTCGGCTTCGCTCTCTGGTATGTCGCCAAGACCAAGCCCGTCACCCGCACCCCACCGCCGCCGATCATGCCGGCCCGCAGCCCCTATGCCGCCACGCTCGCGGCTGCCGGCATCGTCGAGGCCCAGACAGAGAACATCTCCGTCGGCTCCGCCACGCCCGGCGTCGTGGTGCAGGTGCTCGTGAAGGTGGGCGACGAGGTGAAGGCGGGCCAGCCGCTCTTCCGGCTCGACGACCGGCAGCTGCAGGGCGAACTGGCTGTGAAGCGGGCGATGGTCTCGCAGTCGAAGAGCGAGCTGATCCGGCTCGAGGCCGAGCCCCGCAAGGAGAAGATTCCGGTCATCGTCGCCCAGGTCAACGAGGCCAGAGCGGCGGTGATCCGCGAGGCCGATGCGCTCAAACGTTCGGAGGATACCTTCGCCCGCAAGGTCACCACCGAGCAGGAGCTGATCGCGCGGCGAGAGGCTCTGGCCACCGCGCAGGCCAAGCTCGACAAGTCGCAGGCCGACCTCGATCTGCTGCGGGCCGGTTCGTGGCAATATGATCGCGATGTGGCGCGAGAGGCGATCACGAAGGCCGAGGCAGACGTGGCCAAAGCCGAGATCGAACTGGATCGACTGGTCGTGCGAGCGCTTGTGGCAGGGGAGGTACTCCAGGTGAAAGTGCGGCCGGGAGAATACGTCGGCACGCCGCCAAACCAGCCGCTGATCATCCTCGGCAACATCGAGACGCTGCATGTGCGGGTTGACATCGATGAGTACGACATCTCGCGATTCCGCCAAGACGTGCCCGCCACAGCGGTGCCACGCGGCAATCTGCAGGTGCGGTATCCGCTGAAGTTTGTCCGCGTGGAGCCGTTCGTGATCCCGAAGAAGTCGCTCACCGGCGACAACACCGAGCGTGTCGATACTCGGGTGCTGCAGGTGATCTATGAGTTCGACCCCGCCGGCCTGCCACCCCTGTTTGTCGGGCAGCAGGTGGAGGTCTTCATCGAGGCGGTGTCACCGCCCGTCTCGGGGGATGGATCGCCAGCCGCTCCGGGAGCGTAAACGGGGCAAATCTGGAGGAAAGCCGGGGGGGATGGATGAGACCCGGCAGGAAGATTTCGTGGCGGCAACGGTGGCAAACCTGTCTTGCTCCGGTACTGGCCGGTTGGGACATTCCCACCCCGTCCATGGCAAAAAACCGCCCCCGTACCACCGCTGTCGTGATGAGCCGGATCGCGGTGCGCGCGGGCCTGCCTCGCCTGGCCAGATTGGTCAGGCTTGTCATGCTTGTCCGGCTTGTCCGGCTTGTCATGGCGGCTCTCCTCGTCTGGCCGCATCCGGCAGTCTTCGCCGTCGAGTTCGAAATGGTCGACAGCGTTGCTCCTTCCAGGTACAAGCCGGACAACGAGGCCGCGGGCGTTGCGACGGCCGGGCCCAAGACAACAGGCAGCATGTTCCTGCCCAGCGACAGCGGCACC
Source organism: Candidatus Kuenenia stuttgartensis (assembly GCA_945877135.1). Classification (GTDB taxonomy): domain Bacteria; phylum Planctomycetota; class Planctomycetia; order Pirellulales; family UBA1268; genus CAMCQY01. The sequence continues at coordinate 15,813 of CAMCQY010000036.1, read as the reverse complement.
AAGCTCTGGCGGCAGACGCTCGCCACCGTATCGGCCGACTGGCCGATCGTCCGAGCGGTCGAGCCCGACTTCCGCGCCACGCCGCCGCGAGAGGGCCTGATCGAATCGGCATGGATCGAACCGCAGGACTCGATGCCCGCGGCCCGCGCTCTGCCGACCACGGCCCAGTCATGGCCACCGCGGCGGCAGCGGGTGGTCGTCCGCGTCGTGCCTGCCGCCAACGGCGCCTGGATCGACGCGGTCGTGGAAACGCAGTCGATCGCTGATGCCTACTCCACGTCGGCGCCCGGTGGAGTGGAGTTGACGGGCGGTTGGCCCACGATCAGCTCCGGAGCTGACCGCAACAACATCACCACAACACTCGCCGCCCGCATGGCCACGGCCCCCGGCGGTGTGGCCGAGCCTGTGTATTCGCTGCCGGCGCTCGAGGAAGACGGCATCGGCCGCGGGCCGGCGGAGCCACCCTGGGCCCACAGCCAGCATCCCCGTCTGGCCCGAGCGGGCTACAAGGTGGTCGAGGATTACCGCAACTTCTACTCCTGCGAGAGCCTCACCTGCATCACGGCGGCCTTTGGGGCTGGTGCCCTGATGGCCAACACCGGCTTCGATACGACGATGCAAAACGCCTGGCAGGAGGGGGTGCGGCCCACTGATGTCGGCACCTTCTTCTCCGACTGCAAGGTGCTGGGTGAAGGGAAATATGCCCTGCCGATCTTCGGTGCGGCGGCCCTCACCGGCGTGGTGCTCGAAGGCCGGCCAGCAGGCGACATCGTCGGCGAATGGGGCTCGCGCTCACTCCGCATCTTCGTGGTGGGCGCGCCACCGCTCTATGTGCTGCAGATGGCCACGGGAGCATCGCGGCCCGGGGAGAGTTCTGCCGGCAGCGATTGGCATTTTTGGAACGACAACAACGGCGTCAGCGGCCATGCCTTCGTGGGGGCGATTCCCTTCCTCGCCGCGGCGGAAATGGTGGAAAACCCGCTGGCCAAAGGCACGCTCTACGTCTGCTCCACGTTCGTCGGCTTCTCGCGGATGACCGACAATGCGCACTATCCGTCGCAGATCTTCCTCGGCTGGTATCTGGCCTGGGCCAGCTCGATGGCCGTCAGCCGCACCGAGACGCACTTCGCCGGCATGGAGGTGCGGGTGGTGCCCCTGCCTGTCGCCGACATGGGCGGGCTGGCCGTCGAGGCCAAGTGGTGAGCGGATTCGCCTCGCGGTGCTCCGTACCGTATGATCTCACCTCCGTCCGCCGAGTGGTCGGTTGGACCAAGTGCAGAATCACAAAACACTCACGCTGGAGTAGGTTTCATGGCCAAGTCATCGCGGGTTTCGATGTCGTCTGGATCGGGCGTGTCGCTCAGCAAGCTGCGGAGCCTCTGCACGGCGGCTGAGCGGAAGCTGCTCGCGATGAGCGAGAGCACCGGCCTCTCCAAGGCCGCGCACGCCGAAGTGCAGGCGTTGCTGACGCGGGCCCGGACGACCCGTGACAAGTGGCGTGGGCTCGTGGGCCAGCAGACCCGCGTGGTGAAGCGGTCGCCGAAGGCGGTCGCCGAGGCCAACGCCCGCAGCCATGCGAAGGCCGAACTGTTTGATGGCGCCGTGAAGCGGTTTGAGGCGCACCTCAAGACGCTCGCGTCGGCCGTGACAGGTGCCGCGCAGTCGGCCGTGAAGTCACTGACCGGCCGCACGAAGACGCCGAAGCGGGCCCGCGTCACTGGCAACCGCACATCGCGGGCCGGTCTTCGCAAGGAAATGTCCCGCCAGGTGGAATCGCTCAATCGTCTCGCTGCCAAGCCCGCGACTGCCAAGGCCAAGCCGGCGGCACCCGTCGCGCGTGCCGTCCCGGTTCCGAAGGCCGCGCCAGTGGTCGCCAAGGCTGCAGCTGTTCCGGTGACGGTCAAAACTACAGCAGCGTCGAAGAAGCGGAAGCTCGCCCCAGCCAAGGCTAAGGTGCAGGCGGTCCGATTCGACGTCGCGAAGCAGCGGTCGGCCCGCACGTCCGCCAAGAACTCCCGTCTGAAGATGGAAGGGCTGGCGACTCGTCGGGCCGGTCACACGATCGCCTCCGGCAAGCGATCGCAGGCCCGCCGCGACAAGCGGCGGTAGGCGAGTTGGCGGTCAGCGACGGGCTCCAACTCTCCGGAAACTCGTTCGTTGGCCGTCATGCGACGATCATGTACCGAGTCCAGCGGCCACAGTCTCGCGAAATTCCTTGATCAGGGCGGTCTCGCCCCGGTCGAACCGTCGGGCGAGAAACGCGTCGATCCTCGCAGCCGCAAGGCCTAGCAAGCCGATACTCGACTCGATCGGCGTGTAGCCACTGTCACTAATCGCCAGCATCGTGAGACGGTCGCCGTCATGCCGCCAGACCTCTGGCACGCCCATTGCGGCGAAGAGCTTCAGCTTGGCGATCGCCGACTTCGTGATCTCAACCTCGATCACCAGATCAGGCGGCGGATCGACGAGGAGATCGACCTCGTCCTTCGGCCGAATCTCATCGGCGTGGGCAATAGAGTACGACTCGTCGGGCTCGAACGCCCGGTCGAGGTCCCACCGCTTGAACGTCGTCGAGGCGCAGTTGAGGATTTCGATGCCGCGGACTTCGGAGAAGGCTTCGACCATCCGGCCGATGAGGCGGCCGATCTGTTCGTGCTGGCGGCGGGGTGTCATGAGCTCGAGCATTCCCTGGTCGTAGGTCATTCGTGGCACGCTTCCGCTGCGGCCGTCGGCCAGTTGCAAGAACGTCTCCCAGCGGACGTTTTCGAGAACGGTGCGGGTTTCGGCGGACGCAACCAGCGACATCAGATAGTCTCCTCTCACGACACACGCGGCTCGCGAGTGCATGCGGAACAGAATGCCAGTAGCCGGCGACGGTCAAGCCAGATTCAGGATCGGGATTCACGATAACGGCCTGCTCATGGGGCGGCGATGCTTCTACGCCGATCAATTTTCCCGCTCTGTGACGACACCATCGCATGGAGTGCTCGCGTCAGTGTTCTCCTGCTTCTCGCGAGAAAGCCCATCCCCCCATTGTCCAGAAGCTCATTGGACTTGTTGAAGTCAGCGACGAACCTCGCCGCCCATTCAGCATTTCGCTCGCTGCTCTGTTTTGTGGTGACCGGCTCGTTCGGTATCTCGCTCGCATCAATCTCTATGCCAATAAAGCGCGAGATGGTATTGATCGAAAGAACGAGGTCGTGAAGCACGTCGTCAAAGTCCATTTCGATATACCTGCAGCCATTCGCCGCGAGAGTGTATCTCCACGAGGAATTGTTCAGGATAGTCTGGCGGAGGCATTCATTAATATGGGCAGCGTCGTATTGTGGATTGTCGTTCACCGGTTTTTGGCCGGAAATCCACTCCCCTGTCTGCCTCGCTATCGACAATGATACGGCCTGTTTTAAAACGTCTTTTCTGGATAAGAGTATGTAGTATGCGTTTGGGAAACACGCGGTCAGCGTGTCGAATCCCCCGTGTTGCTGCATGTGCGGATAGTGAATCTTTATTCCGAAGACCCCGTTCGGCGACGTCCTTCGCCGCTGTATTTCCGCCATGACTCCTTGGAAGTCATCGATTCGCAGTCGTCGTTTCCATTCCGCGAGGTTCGTGGGGTTCATGTACTCTAATGGAAATCCAAACCTATTCGTTTTATGGAGTGCGTGTCCAAGCATGTGGCTGCCGCATCTCGCCGTCGACGCGATTATCAATACCTTGGAAGGTCCTCCTGTTCTTGGGAAATCGTGGCGTTCAGAGAATTGATCCTCATAGAGATGCATGCGATTGCCCTTCGATGATGAGCGAGGCATGGGTAGGCGATCTGTGATGGACTCGCATGGTCATCGGAATCGCGTCTCCGAAGGAAGGGATGGTCACGGCTGACATCGGTCGGCAGCGGTGCGATGCAGTGGCGTCCCGTGGTCACAGCCTGTTTGGCCATCGACTGACGCTACCGCAGGGCGAGTTCCGGTGGCGGCGGCGAGGCGGGATTCACCCATTGAATGACGGCGGCCCAATTGGCGCTCTCCGGGTCGTGCTGCAGGTAGCCGTGGATTGGCCGGACGACCGACCAGCCGTCCTTCATGTGGGCCGAGAGCACCGGGTCGGTCCGCCGGCCGGCGACGACGTCACTCACATACTCGTCGGCCGTTACGTTCGCCGCCACGCTGCCATATCCCGGCAGCCGGCTCGCCCCCACCATCCGCCACAGCTCCTCGTCGATCACCAGCCGCCGCGTGGCGTCGGTGAGCGCGTGGGCAAGTCCATGATGCTGATGATCGGGCCGCACGAAGACGTCGGCGCCGTAGAGAGTCTTGCCGTGCACGGGATCGTGATCGGCGAACGTTCCCCGCGCCGTCAGCACGTCCCACGAGTCGTCGATGTGGTAGTCAATCAGCCGGAGTCGTAGCGTGAAATGCACGCCCACGGGAACGCCACTGGGCACATGCTCCGCGACGAACTGGCCCTGCGGGAACACGGCATGATGCTCCGCCAGTTCCTCGGGCGTGTAGGGCGTTTCAGTGGGGTAGACGATGCGGCAGATCTCGCCAATGGCGACGAAGTCGGCCGGCTGCATCAGCCGAATCGCATAGTCGGAGAGCGTCACGGTAAAAATCCTCTCTGATCAGTTGCACCGCTACTGCCTGCGCCAGCGGTTCCGCCAGCGGTTCCGCGGGGCAGGGGCAGGGGTGGCAGGGGCGGGCGTCGCCGCTACTTTGCTCGACCGCGGCGCGGGTTTCACCTCGCCGCGATATCGGCGGGCCGTCGCCCCGTCATGCGACTTCTCGATCTCCAGGATGCCGAAGTAGGGATCGGGATACTGCCAGTCGTTCTGCGCCTTCGCCGATGTGGCCGGCCACCAGACCGCGGCAATGGCGACGAGTCCGATCGTGAGGGAAGACAGACGGGTTTGCCGCATGGCGATGGTCCTCCAAAAGTGTCTGGCGATACGTGTGGAACTGATCTCGGGCGGGGGCGATTCACCCACCAATGATCAAACGGACTGCCGCCGGGTCGATCCCGTCAACGAGCTCCACGTGGCCGATCCGCGTGGGGAGGACGAACCGGAGCCGTCCGCCGACGGTCTTTTTGTCGCGAGCCATCGTGGCGAGCAACGCGTCGCCTGCAAAACTGGGGCCGGTCGGCACGGCCACCGGCAGATCGAAGGCCCGGAGGAGCTGCTCCTGTCTGGCAACGACATCCGGCCCGATCCGGCCAAGTGACTGGGCGAGTGCGGCCGCCGACACCATGCCGATGGCGACCGCCTCGCCATGCAGAAGCGTGCCGTAGCCGGCGGCGGTCTCGTACGCATGGGCGAACGTGTGGCCGTAGTTGAGGACCGCCCGCAGGCCGGTGATCTCGCGCTCGTCGCGTTCCACGACATCGGCCTTGAGTGCCGCCGAGCTGCCGACCACGTGGGCAAGGGCCGCGGCATCTCTGGCCAGGATCGCAACGGTGTTGGCTTCGAGCCAGTCGAAAAACTCCGGGTCGAGAATCATGCCGTATTTCACCACCTCGGCCAGACCGCTCCTGAACTCGCGATCGGGCAGCGTGGCGAGCGTGGCGACATCGGCAATCACGCCGCGGGGCTGCCAGAAACTGCCGACCAGATTTTTCCCGGCGCCGAGATTGATCCCCGTCTTGCCGCCGATCGCGCTATCGACCTGGGCCACGAGGGTGGTTGGCACGTGCCAGACGGGCAGCCCGCGGCCAAACGTCGCAGCTGCGAACCCTGACAGATCGCCCACCACGCCACCGCCGACACCGACCACATGCGTCTGGCGATCGACGGCCAGTCGGGCCATCTCGTTCCAGAGCCGTTCAAGCGCAGCTACCGACTTTGAGGCCTCGCCTGAGGGAACGGTGAGCGTGGTGACTTCCAGTCCCGCAGACTTCAGAGAGGCGGCGGTGGTGGCGGCATGGGAGTCGGCCACGGCGGCATCCGTGATCACAACCGTCCGCCTCGCACCGGTGGCCGCGATCGCAGGGCCGACCGAACAGACCACACCATTTCCAACGACGATGTCGTAGGAGCGATCGGCCTGTCCTGCGTCTGCCGGAAGATGAAGGCGGATGGTGGTGGTGTCGGTCAACACGGGTGGCTCAGCACGCCTGTCAGGCCACGCTCACACGGTCGAGGTCGGCTGGAGTGACGGTGATCACCCGGGCGAACCCGGTGTGCTGCCGATGGTAATCGAGTTCCGCGGCCTCCTGCGGAGCGGCGTGCAGCAGTGTCTCGGCTCGGGCCTTATCGGCGTCCGACCAGTCTTCGTAGTCGTCGGGCCAGACCGTGTGGTTTTCGACGACGAGGGCTTCGCGATAGGGATCAAACGCGTTGGGCATGCGCGGTGGCTCCGGATGGCAAGGCGGTGCGTACGGCACCCTGGCTTTCCCGCTGTATCGTCCAGCGGAGGCCGCCAGTATACAGTGCAGCGGCGGCGGGTGCGGCCAGCTGAATCGCCCGCCGACGGATCATGCGAAAGGACTGTGCTCGATGCCGCGACCGACACCCCATCAGACCGCCTCCGCGCGAACCGTTGGCACCCCGCGTGGCAGCTGGCTGGTGGCCGGATTGCTCCTGCTGGGCTTGGCGGCCGCCATCACCGGCATCTGGTTTCAGTGGCAGCAGACCCGCCGCTGCCTTGCGTTTTACGGCCCGGCGGCGGCCAGGCGGATCGCGGCGTCTTCCGCGGTCGAGTTGATGCTGGTGCAGCCCGGGGGGCAGGCCGGCCAACTTGTTGCTCAGACGAGGATCGATGTCTCGAAAGCGGCCGGGCTTGTCCATCTGCGGCGCGGGCTCGTGGAGGATGCCAACTTCAACTGGCAGGCCAGCGGCGGCGCGGTGCCAGAGCGACTGCCATCCGAGTCATGGGATGTCGCGCTGGTGTTTGGCGAACCGCTCGGCAGCACCACGCTGGTCATCGACCTCAATCCGGCAGGGGGGAGTCTCGCGGTGGTCGGGCAGCCTGGGCGAATTGGGTTGGGCCGCATCGGGTCTGGCCTCGAAAAGTGGATCCGGTCCACACTGTCCGCGGCCCCGTAGTGGCCCTGTTGGTGCTGCTGTTGGTGCTGCTGTTGGTGCTGCTGTTGGTGCTGCTGTTGGTGCTGCTGTTGGTGCTGCTGTTGGTGCTGCTGTTGGCGACGCGCCGCCGGGGGCCTGCAGAAGTCTCACGCATTGGTTCGCCGGCTGCGGCATGCTCGTCAGCATCTGGATTCACGCGAAACACGACAGCGTGTCGTTTTCGCTTGGCGGCCCTCCGCCAGCTGGTTCTCACCCGGCCCTCCGGGCCTGCCACCCTTGCTTGCGCTGCGGGCTTGGATGGGAGTGTCAAAACTCGGGATTGGATGACAAAACCGGGCTTTTTCGGGGTGGGGGCGAGGCCTATGCTCCCCGGCCGCTGGCTGGTAGTCCGGCGGACATCCAGGTACCGAGGTTTCTCATGCGATCCATCGCCGTGGCCAATCAGAAGGGTGGCGTTGGGAAGACGACCACGTCGGTCAACCTTGCCGTGGCGCTGGCCCGCGCGGGCCGAAGGGTCTGCCTCGTCGATCTCGATCCACAGGCGCATGCCACGCTCCATGCCGGCGTGACGCCAGGATCGCATCCGCTCTCTGCCTATGACGTTCTTGTGGCTGGTCAGCCGCTGGCGGCGGCGACGGTGGCTGCCGGTGAGAATCTCTCGGTGGTGCCCTCCCATATCGACCTCTCCGCGGTGGAGATGGCGCTGGCGGGCCGCAGCGGCCGGGAATTGATCCTGCGGCAGCGGATGGAGGCCGACTCGCGATGCCATCCTTTGGCGGCCCCTTCATCAGGCCATCCGGCAGACGTTGCTGAGCCCTTCGACTACATGGTGATCGACTGCCCGCCGTCGCTGGGGCTCTTGTCGCTCAACGCTATGGCCGCGGTGGACGAGGTGCTGCTGCCGTTGCAGCCGCATTTCCTTGCTCTGCATGGCCTGAGCAAGCTTCTGGAGACGATCGAACTGGTATCGGAGCACGTCAATCCGCGGCTGCGACTGCTTGGCGTCGTGCTCTGTATGTATGAGGCGGGCACACGGCTGGCCTCGGAAGTCGGCCGCGACGTGCAGTCGTTCTTTGCCTCCTCCGAGACGAGGCATCCGGCCTGGGCCGCCGCCCACGTTTTCGAGACACGCGTTCGCCGCAACATCCGGCTGGCCGAAGCGCCGAGCTTTGGGCAGTCAATCTTCGACTACGCACCCGAGTCGCACGGTGCCGCCGACTATGCGGCACTCGCCGCCGAAGTCGATCAGGCGGCCGCGGTGCTTCGTGACGGCGTCCGCCGGGCAGCCTGACCGCCCCGCATCAGCCGCCCGAGCTGGCCCGATCGCTGGCTGCCGCTGGACTCGTCGGCGGTGTCCTGGGAGGGTACCGAGGCGACCGCGGCGAGGACGGATTCGGTTGCCGCAGTCGGGGATGCGGTCGGCGATGTGTAGAGTTCGGGCATCCACCAGTAGCGGGACTCGCACGGATCGACGCCCGCCAGGATGCCCGTACAGTCGTAGTCCTCAGCCGAGGCGAACAGCCCGCCGCACCCCGCCGTGGGGCAGTCGAACTCGCCGGCCGTCTGCGACGGGGCGGATGGGCGGGGAGGCTGCAGGCGATTCCGTTCCAGCATGGTCGTGTCAGATGCCGAAAGGCGTGAGGGGGAGATTGATCGGGCGGTCGCGAGCGGTCGCGCGAGGCGATGCAGTGTCTTTCGGAACGCCGCGGCAGCGTAGGCCAATATTCCGTCGGGAGTGGGTTTTTGCCGTCGTCTCTGATCGTTAAGACGTAACCATCACTCGTTAGATTCTGCTTTGCAAAGGATCGGCAAGCAAGGGAATTTGGCGAATGTGGGGAAAGTTTGTCGAAACTGGGCCTTCGCGGCTGATTTTCGCTAAGATTTCCAAGAGGCAACCGGCCATGGGTGTCAGGAAAATGGTGCTGAAGAACATGGTTTTCCTTTGCTTTTTCCCCGGAGTGGCCCGGAAGAGAGCGGCCTGTGTTCTCGCCCTCGCAGTTGCGGTCTGGCTGCCGTTGGTGGTCGAGCCCGGGAAGACGGCTGCGGCGGCTGAGCGTGACGCCGGCGGCCGCAAGGCCTTCCGGCAATTGGCCCCCGGTGTGCTCACCGTCATTCCGCCCCGTGCGAGCAGCGATTCCCATGTGCTGCGTGGCGAACTCTTCGAAGTCACTGTCGGTCTCAAGGACCAGGCGTGGAAGCCCCAGCAGGCCCCTGCGAACACGACCCTCGTCGAACGGGCCAAAAACCGTGAGTTCCAGCGGGACATATGGTGCCTGGAGTTTGCCTTCAAGCCACCCCGGTTCATTGACGTCGATGTGCCTGCTGCCGAAGGCCTTATGCAACGCAAGCGGGTCTGGTACCTCGTCTATCGAGTGCGGAATACCGGTGGCCGCCGCACCGTCATCGATCAGGACGATCCCACCAAGCGGACCGTCGAACCGTTTGAAACACCGGTGCGTTTCGTTCCCCACTTCGTGCTCGAGAGCCTGGAGCCGCTGACGGAGGCCGAGGGAGATACCGCCTACCGGAGCTACCTCGACCGCGTTGTTCCCAGTGCCATCGGGCCGATCCGGCGGCGCGAGGACCCCGCCCGTGAACTCTTCGACAGTGCCAGCATGGCCGCCACCGACATCCCGCCCGGCGGTGAACGGTGGGGCGTGGCCGTCTGGGAGGACATCGACCCCCGGATCGACTTCTTTACGATCACGATCCGCGGGCTCACCAATGCGATCCGCTGGCGGGAACATGAGGGGGCGACGTTCGCCAGAAACCTGCCGCCGGCTTCCGAGATGGACCATGCTCTGGAGAGCCTGCGGCTCGACTTCTGGCGGCCCGGCGATGACCGCGATGAGGCCGATGAGGAGCTGAACGTCGGTTACGCGGGCATGTTCGAGCGAATGACGCTCGGCGGAAAGATTCTGGAGGCGCTGGGAAGACCGCAGGTGGTGAAGTCCCGGCCCGTGAATGGGCTCGCAGACTTGGGCCTGGAATGGTCGGACCTGCTCGTTCCCGACAAGGATGGCGGGGCGACCCGCGGCAACGATCTCATCCCGCTGGCGAAGGTTGTGCGGGCGGTGGCCGCCATCCCCGAGCCAACCGCGCGAGGGCCGCTGGTGCGGGCGGTCTTCGGCGACCTTGGGGTCGAATACTTCGAGCAACTGTCGCGAGCCCTGGCTGCGACGGTCGATGCCGATCGGGATGCCGCACGGCGGCAGGCGTTGGCGGCGATCGACCTGACGCCGGAAGGGGTTGAACAGAAGCCGCTCGAATCGCTTGCCAAGGTGCTCGAGAAACTCGCAGCCACCCCGCCTGGCAGCCGTCGGCAGCAGTGGTCTGAGGCCTTCTTCGGCCCCGCCGCCCCCAAGGTGGGCAGCCTGACCCGGGAACTCTCGATGGCCCGTACCGTGGCCACCCTGGAGCAGGTCGATGTGAACCGGCAGCGGCTCCCGGGCAGCGACGGACTTACCGCCTTTGAGACGATCTGGCCGGCCATCCGGGCACTCGAGGATCCGGATCAGCGGGAGCGGCTTCTCGAGGGGCTGTTCGGGCCGCGGGGGCCGAACCTCTACGCCAGAGCCACGGAAGTGCCTGAGGGCATTGACCACGCCTGGGTTTTCAAGTACGAAACCGAAGGCGAATAGCGGAATCGCCGGCTCAGCCACGGGCCCGATCGGCAACTGCTGAACGCCCCTTTCACCGCAGCAATCCAAGCTTATCCAGCCAGTCTATCCAGCAGGAGCGTCGTTCCGACGCATCACACACCATGGCACATAAAAAAGGTCAGGGCTCCAGCCGCAACGGTCGCGATTCCAACGCCCAGCGGCGTGGCGTGAAGAAGTTCGGGGGCCAGCAGGTCCGCGCCGGCAACATCCTCGTCCGGCAGGTGGGCTCGAAGTTCCACGCTGGCAAGAATGTGGGCACGGGCAGCGATTTCACGCTCTTTGCTCTGGTGGACGGAGTGGTCGGGTTTGACCGCGAGGGCCGGCGCGTCAACGTGCTCGCTGGCTGAGCGTGTTTGTAGACCGCGTTCAAATCGAAGTGGCGGCGGGCAACGGCGGACGCGGTTGCAAGAGCTTTCGTCGAGAGAAATACATCCCGCTCGGTGGCCCCGACGGCGGCAACGGTGGCGACGGCGGCAGCGTGATCATGCGGGCCCAGGCGGGCGTCGATTCCCTGGCCCCGCTCGCCCATCGCAAGCAGTGGCGGGCCCCCAGCGGTGAGTCAGGAGGTCCGGCCAACTGCCACGGTCGCATGGCTGAAGACCTCCTGCTCCTCGTGCCCCCCGGCACGGTCGTGATCGACGAGGCAACCGGGCTCGTGCTCAAGGATCTGGCCACGCCCGGTGATTCGATCGTGGCCGCCAAGGGCGGGGCAGGGGGCTGGGGCAACCTTCACTTCAAGTCGTCGACGAACCGCGCACCACGCGAGACGACACCGGGCGAGAAGGGGGAGGCCCGCCGGCTGCAGCTCGAACTGAAGGTGATCGCCGACGTGGGGCTCGTGGGCAAGCCGAATGCCGGGAAGAGCACCCTGCTCTCGCGGCTCTCGCGGGCCCGCCCCGAGATCGCCGACTACGCATTCACCACCAAGAAACCGATGCTCGGGATCGTGGCCGTGTCGCGAGATCGCAGCTTCGTGCTCGCCGACCTGCCGGGACTGATCGAGGGAGCCCATGCCGGCATCGGACTCGGGCACGAGTTTCTGAGGCATGTGGAGCGGGCCGGGATCCTTGTGCACGTGGTCGAACCGGCGCCGCTCGACGGCAGCGATCCGCTGATGAATTACCGGGCCATCCGCGACGAACTCGTGCTCTACGACGAGCGGCTGGGCAGGCGTCCGGAGATCGTAGTCGTGAGCAAGGCCGAACTTCCCGATGCGGAGGCGATTCGCGACGCGCTCGCCGTGCAGATCGGCCGCGACGTGATTGCCGTGAGTGCGGTGACCGGCCAGGGGCTCGACCGGCTGCTGCACGCGATCGTGACGCAACTCGACGCGCCGTAGCAGAGTCGCGACGCACGTATTCGCGTCAATCGGCAACGCGCCGCCGGGACGGCAAAGGTTCCGTCGCTCGGAGCTTCCGACTTGCCACCCGGGACGGAATGGTGCGCACAACAAGTCGGACATCCTCCTCGTCTCCTCCACCTTCACCGATCCCCGGCTGCCCGAAGAGTGACCAGAAAGGCTTCCGGGGCCGGATGTCATGTCTGTGCGTGAAGCCAGAATTGACGCCGGGTTCGACCAGCGGTGACAATCTCAGCTTCACCCCGGTTCCCGTGAGGTCAGAAATGTCGTCAGGATTGCATCGACTGCCGCTTGAGAAGCCTATCTACGAGATTGAGGACAGGATCTCGCAACTGGAGGCCGCGCCGATCGGTGCGCAGGAGCAGGAAGAGCTGCGACGACTGAAGCGGGAACTCGTCGAGGTGCAAAAGAACGTCTTCGGGAGCCTCGATCCCTGGCAGACGGTGGAGGTGGCACGGCATCCGAATCGTCCGAAGACGAGCGATTATCTTTCGCTGGTCTTCGACGAGTTCGTCGAACTGCACGGCGACAAGTCGTTCGGCGATGATCCCGCGATGCTGACTGGTTTTGCCAAACTCGAACAGCACAAGGTGCTGGTCGTTGGCCACCAAAAAGGAAAGACGCTAGCCGAGCGGCAGGCCTGTCACTTCGGCTGTGCCCACCCCGAGGGCTACCGCAAAGCGATGGGCAAAATGCGGCTGGCGGCGAAATACGGTCTGCCGGTGATCTGCCTGATCGACACGCCCGGCGCCTATCCAGGCATCGGTGCCGAGGAACGCGGTCAGGCTCAGGTGATCGCCGAGAGCATGTTCATGATGGCGACGCTCCCCGTGCCGATTCTCTGTGCGGTGATCGGCGAGGGTGGCTCGGGCGGAGCGCTCGGCATCGGTGTCGGCGACCGTGTGGCGGTGCTCGAGCACGCGTACTACAGCGTGATCAGCCCCGAGGGCTGCGCCGGGATTCTCTGGAAGAGCGTCGAGTTCAAGGCCGACGCCGCCCGGGCGCTGCGGTTCCGCTCGCGGGACCTGAAAGAGTTCGGCGTGATCGACGCCGTGATCGAGGAGCCAGCCGGCGGAGCCCATCGGCATCCACGGCAGATGGCGACGCGGCTCAAGACCTGGCTCGTGCGGTCGCTGCGGAGCCTGGTGGACCAGCCGGTCGAAACCCTCGTCGCGAACCGCTACGACAAGTTCCGGCGAATGGGCGTCTTCTTGGAAGAAGCCGCCAGTTGACGGGCTCCGCCAGGGTGCGGTTCGAGCCAGCTTTCTCACTCCGCGTTTGCGGAAGTGCCGTTGGCCGTGCTAAGGTCCCGACTCATGCATGCTTCCAGAAAACAACGACGTCCTCAGTGGGCACCCGTCATGCCGCGTGGCTCCGCTCGCGGTGTCACGATTGTTGAACTGCTGGTGGTCATCGCCATCATTGCAATTCTTCTCGCCCTCCTTCTTCCCGCCATTCAATCGGCAAGGTCTGGAGCACGCCGCACGACATGCGCGAGCCACTTGCGGCAGATTGCTCTGGCGACGGCTGGCTTCGAAACAGTCGAGCGCCGCCTGCCGATCGGGTTTCTCGGGCCTTGGGACCAAAACGGAAACGGCTTTGACGATCAGGCTGAATCCCCACAGACATGGCAGTGGGACTTTTCGAACCTGGGATTCCTACCGGTTTTACTGCCGTTCTTCGAAGAAAATGTGACCTATTCCAGGCTCGACCCGGAACTTTTACGACAACATACGACGAAGCGACCTGGCGGAGCCTACTACGGCTATTGGACAGTGCCCGAAACATACGACGCGGCACGCACGCCAGTAGACATCCTGCGGTGCCCTGCAGCGGTTGCTGGCGAGCAGGATATCGTCATCGACACGTCCTTCACCTACGAATCGTCATCGGGTCCCGTGGTCAGGATTGCCGGCCGGCTGGAAAAAGATCTGGGGCTTTCGAACTATGTCGGCGTATCTGGTGTGTATGGCAATACGCCGACAGGGCGAAAATGGGCGGGTATTTTCGTGAATCGTCAAGCGAGACGACTCCACCAGATCGTCGATGGCCTGTCCACAACCATCATGCTGGGCGAAAATGCCGCTGCGATCGGCTGGATTGGAGCCGCCGGTTGGCCCGTCATGAACGGTCTCAGTACTGAACCAACTTTTGATGCTCCGAAGTTCAATAGCGGCCATGGCAATATTGTGATGTTCACAACGGTTGACGGTGCCGTACGGCCGATCCGAACAGACGTCGAGCAGTCTGTTCTCAACACACTGGCCGGCATCGCTGACGGAGAAGTGAGCCAGAACTAATTGGTTCGGGGCTGCCCATGTCCCGTCGCCGGACGTTCGCTACGGCCATCCATGGCGTTCGCTCACTCGATGCTGACTGCGCTCCGGCATCCTGCCTAAGCTTGTCAGCAACGCCGGCTCTTGGGACATGGGCAGCCCCTCACGGATTCCGCCTCGCGCTGGGCGTGTTAACCCAGGCAGCCATCCCGGAGCCGGCGCGCGCACCCCTCTCCCCAACGTCCGATAATGTCTCTTATGTCCGGTTCCGGCCCGATTCGTTTCCGCCCTGTTTTCCGCAGCAAAACCGCCCTGCTCCCCTGCTGCACGCGGTCGCGGCAGGCTTCGTGGCGGCCACGTCTGCTCACCGTCCCGGCAGCGGTGATTGAGCGCCAACCGGATAGCGCTGCGGCGGCTGTGCGAACGGCTGTGGCTGTGGAACGAATCGCTGCTGTGCAAACGGCTGGGGAGCGGGCATCGGTGCGGCGGTTGGGGGCGGCGCAAAACGTTGCGGCGATGTGAAGCCATTCCCGGTCGGCACTCCCGGAGCCGTCGGCGCTGCGTAGCGTTGTTGGCCGGCAGCCTCCTGGACCGGGTCCGCCGACCGTGGCACGAACCAGGCAGAGCCCGCGGGCAGCACGCCGCCGGCCTGCGTCGCCCCCTGCCCGGCAGCCCCCCCCTGCTCCGTTCCTGCCCACGCCGCCGCCGACGTGACCCCATCCCACATGGCCTTCAGGGGCGATGGCTGACCGGCAACCGCCGACGGCTGCCCGGCTGCGGCGCCCGGCATGTTCATCGAGGGCTCGAACTGTTTCTCGAACTGCTTCACGAACGGGTCAACCGTCTCGTGGATCTCCTTGGGAAGGTAGGTGTCTGCGCGGACGATCAGGTCCGCCACCAGTCGCCCACTACGACTGGCCACGATCTGGTGCCGATAGGCTGGGGCGAGGATCACGCTGAAAAACGTCACCACGACGCAGAGGAGTGCACCCTTCGCGAGGCCCAGGAGCAGGCCGAGCTGGTGATCGAACGCGGAAAGATGCACCGCGTTGATGGCTCCCGAAATCACGCGGAACACGAGCCAGACCGCCAGGGACGTGCCGACATAGACGGCCAGCATGGCTGCGAAACGGTTCCACGGCGCCTGGGTGCCAAAGAACGGTGCGAGCATGCCGCCGAAGCGAAAGGAGACATAACTGCTGGCCACGATGCCGGCGATCCAGGCGAGTTGCCAGACCATGCCCTTGAAATAGCCGAGCAGCGCGGCCCCAGCGAGAATGCCGAGCATGACGAGGTCATAACCTTCGAGAGCCACTCCAGCCTCCAGTGATCAGTGACCAGCTTTGTCGGAATGCCTCCGAGCCACAGAGTGGTGGAGTGTAGGGATTGCCCCGACCGTGAGCGAAGTCCAAACCGCGGCAAGAAAGCTGTATGCGATAAAGATTCTCCATACACCCCACACCACGCAGGCACTCGATTCAAACAAAATCAGGC
>CAMCQY010000035.1 GCA_945877135.1 Candidatus Kuenenia stuttgartensis | reverse complement strand
CTACCGTCCATCGATCATCGTGGGCGACACGAGCACCGGGTGGACGTCCACCTACCACGGCCTGTTCGCGGCCCTCCGGCTCGGCCACACGCTCTTGACGAGGGTCACGAAGGGCACGACGAGCGGCCCGGCACTACTCGGCCTCATCGGCGTGGCCCTCCACGACACCAAGAACTTCGTACCGGTGGACTGGGTGTCGGCCGTGATCGCCCACGCGGTCCAGACGCCCTCTGCCCGGGGCACGACCTACCATCTCACGCACCCCGAACCGCTCTCGATGGACATGGTCGGCCGGGTCATCCAGCAGGCCGTCGAGTCCTATTCACAGGATGCGTCGCCCGACGACCCTGACCTCTGTGACGAGCAATGGTTTGCCGACAATCTCGGCACGCAACTCGACATCTACAGGAGCTATCTGCGGACCGACCCCACGTTTGACCGCTCGCACACGGCCGCCATCGCCGGGCATCTCCCCTGCCCGCCTCTCGATATGCCGACGCTGATGAAAATGGCGAAATTCGCCATCGACCATGAGTTTGGCCGCAAGAGCCCATGGCTGACGCCCGCTTGCAGCCCGCCAGCTCCCATGCAGGCATTCCCTTGCTAGCGCTGCGGGCTTGGATGGCGACGGGCTTCGATAACACCCCACTCCCATGCAAGCCCGACGCGCAAGCGAGGCAATCCGCTGGGTCGTGGACCCCTCAGAGCCCGCCAGACTTGGCGAGGTCGTGGAAATAGTGCCCGACCTTCTTCTGGTTCTTGAGCAGCCAGTCGATCGACGGCTCGTTGCCCATCGCTTTCCCGATCGCCTTGAGTGTGGCCTCGCGATGCGTGCGGAAGAGCACGTCGTGGTCGATCTTCAGCTTCGCATCGGCGACTGACGGATCGAGCCAGACCGCCACGATGATGCCGATGTCGTTCGCCTTGGACTTCGGGATATATCCCTCGCGCACACTGTCGAGCACGGCATTCGCGATCGCCGCCTGCACGGTGCCCATGAGGATGTTCGTGTAGCGGGCGTTGGGAGCGGTATATTTGCTCACCATCAACGTGGCGGGCCGCACCTGCACATCGCTGTTGAGGATCGCCCAGACCCGGGTATGACCCTTCACCTGGTCACCGATGAGGTTGGCGATGGCGTAGCCCACGGGGCCGTCCAGTTCGCCGATCACCACCTCCGGCTCCGCCGCGCTCCACGCCTCGTCGGCCTCCACGAGCGCCTCGCCGGTCCGCATGACGATCTTCTTGCCTGCCATGAAACGTGTGCTCCAGGGAAATGATGATCTGCCCGTTTGATGCAGGCCACGTTATTCACTATCGGCGGCCGCCGCGTCAATCGGCGGCATCGGGCAGCCGGGCCACGACCCGCAGCGGACCGCCGCTGCCGCCGGCAATCTTCATCGGCAGGGCGATGAGAAACGCCCCCTGGTCGGGCAGGGCGTCGAGCGTGGCAACGTTCTCGAAGATCGGCACGTTGCCGGCGCAGAGAACGACGTGCGAGCCGAAGGAGGTCGAAGGCCCGTGGTCGATGCTGGCCGTGTCGATGCCGATGGCGCGGATCCGGCGGTGGTCCACCAGCCACTGGGCCGCCAGCGGCGAGAGCCCTGGAAACCGCAGCTTGGCTACCGCCTCGGGGCCGACCTGATCGGTGCCGAGATAGGCGGCCCGGTCCTGCCACCGCGTCGCCCAGCCGGTGCGGAGGAGCACGACCACATCGACCAGTTGCCTTCCGTGCTGCGTCTCCCACGCCACGAGATCGTCGGGCGTGACCTCGTAGGCGGGATCGGCCGCACACTGCTTGGTGACATCGACGACGACCGCCTCGCCGACCAGATGCTCGATGGGAATCGCATCAGCGGTCTGTCCGGCAGCGGAAAAATGTCGGGGGGCGTCGAGGTGGGTGCCGCCGTGTTCGGCCGAAGCAAACCGGTTGGCGGCGTAGTAATAGCCCTTCGGGGTCGGACCATTCATGCCCTGCTCGAACCGAAACCCTTTCTCGGTGGGCCAGTAGATCGTCTTCTCGTCGAACGGGTGCGTGAGATCAATCCAGCGTCCACGTGACCATTTTTCCGCCTGCGCAGCCGCCGCCCGCTCCGCGACGGCGGTGGCTGGAGCCTGGCCAGCCGCCACCTCGCAGGCCAGAAACGTCAGGATCACACCCGTCAGAAATCGCTCCATATCGTTGATCTCCCGCACTTCCATGAAATCGCGCCGACACTCACTGCAGCATACCCGTGCAGTTCCGATTACGCCGACAAGAACCGCCCGCAAGCGGGGGCGGCACAGGGCCGCAGGTCCGGTGCTGCGGGATATGCCAAAACGTCGGCCGCGGGAGGCCGCAGGCACGCTGTGCAGCGGCAGCGTCCGATGAGACAAAGAGGAGAAAAAGCTGACAGTCGCCTTTTTCTTGCCCCAACTTTTTCTCGCCCCAAGGAGACAGCCGGTTCATGAACGTGCTCAGGATGATCCTCTTGGCTCCTGTCTTGGCTGCCGTCGCAGCGGTCGCAGCAGCACCCGCTGCCGCCGCCGAATTCGATCCCCGCGTGGTCACGTTCGGCAGCGAGCGAGACCAGATCAAGAGCACCCCGATCGAAAAACGCCCCAATCGGCCGCTGCATGTCTACGGCAACTCGGTCCGCCGCCGCCACGACCGCGCCATGCAATCCCCACCGCGGGGTGACGTCCGCCGCTGACCCATCCGCCGAACGGGGCCGGCTAGTCGATTATGGGCGACACCCGGCACAGCGGGTGCATCCGATATTCGCGGCCCGTTTTCTGCTCGATGCAGCGGAAGCGGCTCCGCAGCTTTGGCCCCAGGCAAAACATCCTGCCGCCATCGGTGCGGAAGATCGTCCCCACCGCCAGCGATTCCACGAACACGAGTCCGGAATCGACGGCATCATAGCGGGCCAACGCCAGCATCAGATCCCGGTCGCTACAGGTCGCCGCCGCCGGATTCTGCATCGCCCGCCGGAGCGCGGCGTTGATGTCGTCGGGCAGCATGCGGCCTGCCACGAGTGGCATGAGAATCTGTTCGAACTCCGCCTTCCATTCCGGGCCGTGCGGCCGCACGCGGCGGATCCGTGCCCGGTGGGACTCCCAGGTGGCGGCATGCGCGATCTCGTGGAGCAGCGTGGTGAGGAACGAATAGGGATTGAGGTCGTCGTTGACCGAAATGCGATGCCGCCGCCGACGGGCCGTGGGGGCACGGTGGTCGCCGAGTTTCGTCCGCCGCGGCCGACTGAGCCGCACGTCCACCGGATGGGCGGCCAGCAGGTCCGCGACGTAGCCGTGCGTGCTCTCGGGCAGCCGCGGCCAGACCGCGGCGTGCGGTAAAGAACGGCTCATGGCTGGCGGTCTCCCTCGACGATCCTTCCCAATCCTGGCCACAGCGGCCACGATGGGGGCTTCGGCGAGCAGGCTAGCGGCGGAACCCGATTTTGCACAATCCGGAAGTGCGGTCGCCATGGAACGGTTTGACGCAATCGTGATCGGCACCGGCGGCGTGGGTGCCGCCGCCCTCATGCACCTGGCCGCCCGCGGTGCCCGCGTCTGTGGGCTCGACCGTTTCCCGCCGGGCCACGACCGGGGCAGTTCTCACGGCCAGACTCGACTCATCCGTCTCGCCTATTTTGAGCATCCCGATTACGTTCCGCTCCTGCGTCGGGCCTATGAACTCTGGCACGAGCTCGAGGCCGCGACAGAGAGCCCGCTGCTGGTGGAATCTGGCCTGCTGATGGCGGGGCCAGCCGACGGCGAGGTGGTGGCTGGCGCGGTCGCATCGGCCGCGATCCACTCGCTGCCAATCGACCGCATGACCAGCCGAGAGGCCATGGCCCGCTGGCCCTCGATACGCCTGCCGGAAGCATGGACCGCGGTCCACGAGGCCCGTGGCGGCTATCTCTTCGTGGAAGACTGCGTGCGGGCTCACGCGGCGGAGGCCGTACGACTGGGAGCCCGTATCGAGCACGACGCCGCGGTCCGCTGCTGGCGGACGGTCGAGCACGACGGCGGCGAAGGACACGTCGTTGTGGAGACAGACAAGGGCAGCTACGCCGCCGATACGCTGGTGGTCACCCCCGGTGCCTGGGCGGCCGATCTGCTCCAACTGCCATCTTTGCCGCTGCGGGTGCTCCGCAAGTCGCTTTTCTGGTACCAGCCAGAGGCGGCCGATCGGAGGGACCATACCGCCGGCAGCCTGCCCTGCTTCGCCTTCGACGGGCCGACCGGTTTTTTCTACGGGTTTCCCGCACTCGACGATCGGGGCGTGAAGATCGCCGAACACACCGGGGGAACGCCCGTCGCGGATCCGCTGACGGTTGACCGGGCGATCGACGTGGGTGAGCGGGCACGGGTTGAGGCGGTGCTCGCAGCCCACCTGCCCGGGGTATGCGGACCGTTGACCGAGCACGCTGCCTGCCTCTACACGATGTCGCCCGACGGCCATTTCGTCGTCGGCCTGCATCCCCGGCACGCCCGCGTGGCGGTGGCCGCCGGCTTCTCCGGCCATGGATTCAAGTTCGCGAGCGTGATGGGCGAAATCCTGGCCGACCTCGTGCTCGATGGGAAAACGGCCCATCCCATCGGATTCCTGTCGCCCGACCGGTTTGGCAAGGGCTAACTCGCCGCCTCAATCGGGGGGCACGCTGCGTCTCCTCTGCCAAGAGTCCTGACGCCTGAAGAGGAAGATTTTCGGGAATTTACGCGGTCCATTCCGGCCTGCACGAACGGCTGCCGATAGACTATCCTTCGGGGCATCGAAAACCCAAGGATTGGATCAGTGGCATGCCCGCGTTGAAAATGAGTCTCTGCTTTCTGGCCTCCTGCTGTGTCTGTGCGGCGGCTGCCGCATTCCAGGCTTCGGCGGGGGAGTGGCCGCAGATTCTCGGGCCTGATCGCAACGGCATCGCGGCCGGCGACGAGATCCTCACCGACGAATGGCCCGCGGACGGCCCCTACACGCTCTGGCAGCGGGACGTGGGCCGCGGCTACGCCGGCGTGGCCGTGGCGGACAAACGCACGCTGCTCTTTCACCGCGTGGACGACAACGAGGTCACGGAAGCGCTCGATGCCGCGACCGGCAAAACGCTCTGGACCGCCGAGCATCCGACGAAATTCAGGCCGGAGGTGGGCAGCGGGGATGGGCCGCTCTGCGTGCCCGTCATTCAGGGCGGACGCGTCTTCACATTCGGCGCGGAGGGGGTGCTCACCTGCCTCGACGCGGCCACCGGCAAGCGGCTGTGGCAGCGTGACACACATGCCGACTTCGGGGCGCAGACAGGCTACTTCGGTGCGGGCAGTTCGCCGATCGTGATGGGCAAACTGGTGATCGTGAATGTCGGGGGTGCCAAGAACGAGGCCGGCATCGTCGCGTTCTCGGTCGCCACTGGAGAAACGGTCTGGACGAAGACCGGCGAGCGGGCGAGCTACTCCTCGCCAGTGCCCGTCATGATCGCCGACGTGCCGCACCTGCTGGTCATCACACGCTACCGTGTCATCCTGCTCGATCCTGTGACCGGCGCGATTCGCTGGCAGTTCGCCTTCGGAGCCCGTGGGCCGACCGTGAACGGAGCCAACCCGCTCGTCCTCGCCGACAAGAACGGCAAGCCCCACCTGCTCGTGACGGCGTCGTATGGAATCGGATCGCTCTACGGATCGTTCGACAAGGCCGGCATGACCAAGGTCTGGGCCAACGCCGACTCGTTGGCCACGCAATACTGCACGCCCATCGCCCGCGGCGGCTTTCTGTTCGCCATCGACGGCCGCGATGACGTCCCTCCCGCCGACCTGAAGTGCATCAAGCAGTCAACGGGAGAGGTCCTCTGGAAAGAACCAAATTTCGGCTACGGCTCGCTGATCTTCGCCGATGGCAAGATCATCGCCACAAAGGTCGATGGTGAACTGGTGCTCTTCCAGCCCGACGTGGCGGGGCTGAAGGTGCTCGCGCGGGCCCGACCGTTTCCCGGCACGATCCGCGCCCTGCCCGCTCTCGCGGCGGGCAAACTCTATGTGCGCGACGAACACACTCTCAAGTGCCTGAGCGTGAAGCCCCGCGTCCGCTAGACCGACCGGCTGCGCCAGGCTTCGGCGAGCAGGATGCCGCAGGCCACCGACACGTTGAGGCTTTCCACGGCCCCCGTGCCAGGAATCTGGACCGCTTCGCTGGCAATCGCCGCGATCGGCTTCGAGACGCCCTCCCCTTCGCTGCCGAGCACCAGCACGATGTTGCCTCCGAGGCTCTTGGCCGCGACAGGGCTGCCGCGGTGGCTCGAGGTCGCCACGACGCGGAACCCAAGTTCCTTGAGCCGCGTCAGATCGGCCAGCGGATCGGCGAGATCGCAGACCGGGACGTGCTCGGCCGCGCCTTCCGCCACGCGAACGGCGGCCGGCGAGAGCGGCGGCAGATCACCGCGGGCCCCGAGGACGGCGGCCGTGCCGAAGTGAGCGGCAGTCCGCAGGATGGCGCCGAGATTGTGAGGATTCTGCACGCCGTCGAGATACAGGAGCGGCCCCTTCAGCCGCCGCTCCTCGATCGCCCGAAGCAGGTCGGACATTCCCCACCGCGGACAGGCACGGGCGAGGATCACGATCCCCTCGTGGTGCGTCGATTCGCTGATTCGGGCGAGGTTCTCCTGCGCTACGACCTGAAAGCCGAGCCGCGCCTTCGCGCAGTGGTCGAGGAGTGCTGAAAAATGCCGACGGCGATCCTCGGCGATGTAGACGCGAATGATGTCTCCGGGGCGCCTGGCGAACAACGCCTCGCAGGCCCGCACACCGTGATACTTCTCCTCGGCCTTGCCCTGATGGCGGGCCGCCGGCCGATTCAGCTTGCGCGGGACCGAACCGCCGCCAGGGCGGGCGGCTGGCGCACCGGGAGATGCAGGACGACGCGGTGAGAGGCGGGAACGCTTCATGGTGTCGCGGCGTCGGGGTGGGAAGAGCTGTAGGGGAACACGGGGATACGGGGACACGGAAACACGTCGACCATCACTTGCCGTCGGCGGGCCCGCCCCGCAGGCGTTCGATGCGATCGAGTTCATCACCCAGATCGGTCGACAGGTTGACGCCGTTGAAATCGGCCGACTCGTCGAGCTTGACCAGCCAGCTGCCGCAGACGTCATACAGGATCGTACCTCCGCGCAGATGACAATCGAGCACATGCCCTCCACTGCGGCGGTCTGCCGCCAGAAAATGCCAGTGATAGCCCGGCACCGTGATGCCGTGGGCCCATCGCGGGCTGCGGATGCCCACGAACGTGCCACGCAGGTTTTCCCGTTTCCAGACCGACTGGAAATCGGCGCGGGAGTCGATCGGGCGATATGGCTTCGACTGCGGGTGCACGCTCCGCAGGGTGATCGCTGCCAGCTCCGCGTCGATCCGCACGGCGACGAAGTTGTTGGGGTGGCCGACCACTCCGTCGAGCCGCCGCTCGAGCTCAGCGAGTGAATCGACCGCCGGACAGGGCAGTTCGCCATCGCGGTCGAACGGTGTGACCACGGCAAATGGGATCGTGGCATCCGGCCCGACCTCCACCACCTTCCCATCGCTCTTGATCTGGTATCCCCTGCCGTCCACCACGACGAGTTCGCCATCGAGCCTGTCGAGCGTGCCCAGTCCGAAGTCGCCATCGGCCAGCAGCCCCGAGAACGGCACCCTGCCGTCAAACTGCCCAAGCAGCAGGGCGTTGATGACCGACACCTGCGTGATTCTGTCCCGGTCCGGCTCGGCGGCCCCACCTGTCACCGGCTGTTCGGCCGAGGCCGGCCAGACCACGACCACTGCGACGCACCAGAGCAGCATCGGTCTCATGATCGGATACCGCATGGATTTCTCCCTCCTCGCTTCCGCACCAGCGGCGATCACCGATTGACGACGTGCTGCGGTTGGCCCGCCACGAAGGCCCGCAGGTTTGCGGCCGTCACCTCGATCAGTCGCCGTCGGGCATTCCGCGTGGCCCAGGCGATGTGGGGCGTGATGATGCAGTTGCGGGCCGTAAGCAGCGGATTCGATGCCGGCGGCGGCTCTACGGAGAGCACATCGAGGCCGGCTCCGGCGATGCGGCCCTGGTCGAGCGCGGCGGCGAGGTCGGCCTCGTTGACGAGCGGCCCGCGCGCCGTGTTGATCAGGAACGCCGTCGGCTTCATGAGGCCGATCGTCTCCGCGTTGATCAGGCCCTGAGTCTCGGGCGTGAGCGGACAGTGAAGGCTGACGACGTCGCTCTCGCGGAGCAGCGTGGGCAGATCGACCATCGTCGCGAGTTCGTCGCGGCTGCCGCTCGCGGCCGTCCGCCGATGGGCGAGCACCTTCATCCCAAACGCCCGGCCGACCGCGGCCACGGCCCGGCCGATCCGTCCGTAGCCAACGAGCCCGAGTGTGAGCCCGGCCAGTTCCACCAAATCTCCGTCCCAGTAGCAGAAATCCAGGGACGAGGCCCAGCGACCGGCGCGGACAGTCTGCGCATGATGGCCGGTGTGGTTGGTGAGTTCGAGCAGCAGGGCGAACACTGCCTGCGCTACGTTCGGCGTGCTGTATTCCGGCACGTTGCAGACCGGAATGCCACGCTCCTTGGCCGCCTCGACGTCCACGATATTGTAGCCGGTGGCCAGCACGCCGATGCACGAAAGACGCGGCAGCGCAGCGATCGCCTCCCGAGAGACAACCGTCTTGTTGGTGAGGACGATGTCGGCATCGCAGGCCCGCGCGACGACGTCGGCGGCCGCCGTCCGCGGGTGGACGGTCACAGGTCCGATCGCCTCGATCTCAGACCAACTGAGATCGCCGGGGTTGGCGGTGTGGCCGTCCAGAATCACAATGGTGCATCGGTCTTTCATGGCCCAGAGGATAGCAGGATCGCATCGCTACCCAAGACCTAAGCAAGACCTCAGCTCACGCACGGGAATCTGCTCAGCGGACCGGCGAGCCAGCCATCACAGCCCGGCGGCGCCCGTCGTTTCCTTCCGCCGCTGCTCCTTCTTCGCCGGAAACTCGACGACGATGAGCTCCTTCGCTTCGGGATCGTAGGCGTATTCCTGATAGTAGGGCAGCATCGGCAGCATGAGGCCGTTGGGCTGGCCCGGCTCGATGATCCGCGCCATGAACTCCGCGTAATCCTCAGGCTTCCGGTCGTTCTCCGCCTGGAAAAACGCCATCTTCTGATCAACGGCGATGATCGACAGCTTGCCCACGCTCGTCCGATAGGCGTCGGCCGCGACTTCCAGCCCCTGGCTCTTGATCGACATCTCGGCTCGCACGCCCCCCTGTCCGAGCGCCTCCGACAGTTCCAGCACGTTCTGCGTCTTCTTGTTGAGCGTCTGCCGGGTCTGAACCGGCGCGGGGGCGGGGGCGGCGGCAACTGGCGGCGGCTCGGGCTTCTTCCCACCGCTCCCGCTGAATCCGATCAGCACCAACACGCCGGCTATCAACGCCAGCAGGATCATAACGATGTTCTTCATAGTTCTTCCTCCACGATGATTCCACACATCGCACCGCCAGAAGGAGCGCTCAAGAGCAACGCTTATCTGTCAGCCGCGGTACTCATACTTGTATTTCCCCGGCATCGGCACCGGATACCGCCCCTCGCTGTCGGCAACCAGTGGCGCCGGCGATCCTTCCGTCAGGCTGTCAACGCCGGCGGTGAGGTCATCGGGGCAGTTGAGCATCTCGTCATATGTGATGGCCTTGCCGGTGTGCGCCGCAAACCGGCCCATCGCCGTAACCAGACTGGCCTGCGCCCCCCGCACGGCCTCGTTATAGGGCTCGTCGGCGATGATCGCCGCCACGAGATGCTCCCACTCGCGCCGGTAGGGACTCGGTTCGGGCTGCTCCGCCGCCCAGGCGACGTTGGCCTTGTCCACCCGCTGGTCCTTAAAGATCGCACAGCGGGCCGGGGAGTGGCCGCTGGTAGAGATCGCAAACGCCGACTTGGAGCCCTGCCCCCACAGGCCGAACTTGCTGTCGCAATCCTTCATCACCTGACAGGTGTAGAAGAACTTTGCCCCGTCGTCGAACGTGTATTCGATGCCGTAGTTATCGAAGTTCTGATCGTCGATCTTGCCCCGCAACTGCCGGGCTCCGATCGCCACGGCCTTCACGGGCCAGGCTCCCTTCATCCAGCAGACCTCGTCGATGTGGTGCACGCAGTAGTCGCTGAAAATGCCGCCCGACGCCCAGAGGAAGTTGTGGAACCGCTTGATCTGCCAGAGCAGTTCGCTCATCCCCTGTGGACCGGGCGAGAGATCGAGATTGTGGGGCGGATTGTGCTCGCGGTAGCCGTGGAAGGAAATCAATTCCCCCGCCTCGCCGTTTCTCAGCCGCTCCAGGAGTTCGGCACGGCGGTCGCAGTGGCGGCACATGAGCCCCACGCCCACCTTGAGATTCTTTTCGGTGGCCTTGGCCGCCAGTTCGATGATCCGCTTGGTGGTCGGTCCGTCGATCGAAACCGGCTTCTCCATAAATGTGTGCACGCCCTTCTCGATGGCGTAGGCAAAATGCGGAGCCCGGAAGGCGGGCGGGGTGGCAAACAGGGCGATGTCACCTGGCCGGAGGCAGTCGATCGCCTGTTTGTAGCCGTCAAACCCGATGAAGGTTCGCTCATCGGGCACATCGATGCGTTCCTTGAACTGTTCCCCGAGCGACCGCTTCACGATGTCGATCCGATCGCTGAACACGTCGGCCATCGACACGATCTTGATCGGTGCGCCCGGCACGGAAAGCGCGTCGACGGCCGCGCCACCACCACGCCCGCCGCAGCCGATCAAGGCCACGCGGATTTCATCCGTGCCCGCGGCATGCACGTGAGGGATCGTCCGACCTGAGAGAAGCTTGCCCGACAGCGTGGCCGCTCCCGCCACCGCCACTGCGGACCGCGTCGTGGCCCCCAGGAACTCCCGACGGCTGGAGGTGTGATCGAGGGCGAACGGCCTCTGATTATCGATGGGGTGCACGACGCTTTTCTCCTGCTGAAGGGATGCCGCTGACCGCCGGCCCGTATGGATACAGAACCACAGACGGCTCCGCGATTCTGACCAGTTCTGGTTCACCTGTCAAAAACGCCGATCGCCAAAAAGAAGCCGATCGCCAAAACCCGTGAGGGCGTCAGCCGATCGGCGCATTCTGGCCTCGCACGATCGACGGTTGGTCCACGCGTGCAGCGGGCTTCGTCGCGAGACTGCCTGCTACGGACGTCCCTCCAAAACCTTCTGCAGCGGCGCCCGCTTCGGATCGGCCTCGATCTTTTTGATGAGTGCCAGACCAGTCAGCAGGATCTCACGCTGGCTCTGCTGCAGCGGCGTCAGCTGCTTGTCGGCCCCGGCTTCGGCGAGCTGTTCGATGTAGCTGCCCACGCTGTCGGCCCCAGCAGTGTACTCGCCGTAGAGATCATCGACGGCCTTCTTCAGTGTGTCACGCATCGTCGGTGCGGCCGAGTCAACGAGGGCGTCGAGCTGCTTCTCGTCCGACAGATCGATGCCGTCCTCACGGGCCTTGGCAATCGCTCCCTCGAGCGTCTTGCTGACGACATCATAGGCCTGTGACTCGAGCGACACCAACTGCTTGTCCACGAACGTCGAGGTGTAGTTCTGTATCTCGCGGGCGATCTGCGGGGGCGCTGCAAGCACCGCCTTCTCGGCCTGATCGAGCACGACCGGTGCCTGCGCCTCGAGCGTGTCGCCGAACCGCGACGCCTCGGCATTGAGCTGCGGTTCGATCTGGGCCGCGGCCAGTTCGACGACGGTCCTGGCGTCTGCAAACTCGGCGATCTTCGAATAGAGATACCAGAGGTAGCCAGACGCTCCGAGCAACAGGCCTCCCATGACGAGGGCGGTCGTGAGCAGACGGCGGCGGCCCTGCACCACCGTTTCCTCCATGCGGCTGTGCAGCTTCATGATCTTCGACTCGAGCGCGGACGAGACATTCACGGAATCGGACATAGAGATACTCCTGATGAGGCGAATGGCCTCGGATATGAATGGATTGGAAAGGCGATAAAAGTCGTTGTTGCAGCTGTTATTTCGAGGAAACGTCATCCGACGCGATGGACTGATCGATCATCATCAGAACGTGGTGGATGAACTGCCGCTGCAGCTTCTCTTCGGGCTGCTTGGCGACCTCGTCGATCGGAAGCTTCGCCAGCAACTTCTCAACACGAATCTTCTCCTTCGCCACCTTGGCCTCGAGTTCATCGGCAATGCCGCCCCCCTCGATGAGCAGCGAGGTGCGGAGTTTCTCCTCGATCGAGTCGAACTTCGTCTCGGTCAGCTTTGGCAACTGACGCTTCAGGTCCTGCGTCACCTTCTCGGTGACCCGCTGCATGCCCGCCTCAGCCTTCTTAAGCAGGCTGGCCTGCAGTTGCTCGGAAAACTGCTCCGCCTCCTTCAAGAGCATGCCTTCCAACTGCGGACGCACCTTTTCAAATCGCTGCAGGGCCTGTTCGCCATAGGCCGGCGCTGCCTTCATGGCGGAATCCACGAACTTCTGGCTCAGTGGCGGCCAGATATCGTCAACCTTCGCCATCAACGCATTCTGCAACTGCGTCGCGTTGAGCTGCCGCTGAAGCGTGCTGTAGAGCCGGAGGCCGAAGAGGCTCATCAGCCCCATCAGCAAAAGCGAACCTCCCAGTACGAGCAGCCTGGTCTGCCGCTGCGCCGTCGCCAGCTCGTCGAGCCGCTGCTCAAGGCCGTCGATCACCTGTTCCAGATTGTTGCGGCCGCCGCGCGGGGCCGATTCGTAGCCTGCTGACATAGCGAAGGTTCCTGCAAGGGCCGGCCCGCCGAAGGGAGGCATGCAGCCGGTACGGACGGAAAATGAGACACGAGCGGGACTGGATGACGCGGAGGAACGTTCACATGTGAAGCACATCGAGGCCCGCACGAGTGCGGGCCTGAAGGGCCTCCAACCGCCCCCCTCACCATTCCCGCCCGAGATGGTGCCGCGTTTCTCCAGCGCCGTCAAGTGGGCGACAGGGGCCGCAGCTGATTTCGAAATAAATGAGCTGCGTCCGCTGCGTCCCGTTTTCGGTGTCTAACTCAACCCCAGCGCATCGAGTTGACCGCGGACCCGCTGGGCCAGCTTCCGACGGTCGGCGGACTGCGCGTCGGTGGCCGGCTGCCGCGATCTGCCCATCGCAAAACCGCGGGCTTCGGCACCGACCCGAAAGCCCTCTGGGAAATCGGGGGCCTGGATCAGCGGATCGAATAGCTCCGTGAGTTGACGCTGCAACGCCATCGCGGTGTCGAGGTCGCCAGCACGCACCGTGTCGTAGATTCGTCGCGTCAGTTCGGGAGCCACGCCGCTCGTGGCATGCGTGCCGCCGTCGCAGCCGACCGCCAGCATCGGCACGAGCGCCGAATCCCATCCGGTGAGAAACGTAAAATCGGGACGGATGGGCCGCACCGCGGCAATCAGCCGGATCATGTGGGAGATGTCGCCGCTGGAATCCTTGATGCCGATGATCCGTGGAAACTCCTCTGCGAGCCGCCGCACGGTCGGCACGTCGATCGGCGACGCTAGCATCGGGATGTTGTAAAGCGTCACGTCGATCGGGCTGTGCCGCCCGATCTCGCGAAAATAGGCATATACGCTCTCCGGCGACAGCCGGTAGTAGAGCGGCGACACGACCGCCACCGCCTGGGCTCCCGCCTCGAGGCAGTGCTCGCAGGCCCGGATCGTCTCGGAGACGTTCGCCTCGGCCGCACCTGCCACCACGGGCACCCGCCCTCCCGCGGCCGCGCAGACGACCTGCACGATTCGCTTTCGCTCCTCAACCGTAAACCGCAGGAATTCCCCGGTGGATCCATTTGGATAGAGCCCATGCACGCCTCGATCGATGAGCCAGGAAACATAGCGGGCGAGTTCGTCCTCGTTGATACGGCCACGGTCATCGAGCGGCACCATGTGGGGAACGAGGATGCCGGTGATGGTCGCAGAAGATGTCGTCATGGGATCGATCTATCGTGGGTGTGGACGTTGTTCACTCAGGCGCTGACATCATCGCACGACACGGGCGCCACCGCCGGCGATCTGCTTCTCGACTTCTTTCCGGGTGGCCATGGACGTGTCGCCCGGGGTGGTCGAGGCGAGCGCCCCGTGGGCGGCACCATACTCCACCGCTTTCTGCGGGTCGTTGAATTCGAGGAACCCGAAGGCGAGGCCACTCGCAAAACTGTCGCCGCCGCCGACCCGGTCGAGGATTTCCAGCTCTGGGTACTGGCGGCTGTCGTAGAATTTTCCGTCGTGCCAGCAGATCGCGCTCCAGTCGTTCTTCGTGGCCGTGATCACGCGGCGGAGCGTTGTCGCCGCCACCTTGAAGTTGGGAAACGTCTTGACTGCCGTCTCGATCATTTTCCGGAAGGCGTCGGTCTCGATCGTGCTGATGGCGTGATCGACACCCTGCACCTCAAAGCCGAGCGATGCCGTGAAATCCTCCTCGTTGCCGATCATCACATCGACATGCTTCGCGATCTCGCGGTTCACCTCCTGGGCCTTCGCGAGCCCACCGATGCTCTTCCAGAGGCTGGGGCGGTAGTTGAGGTCGTAGGAAACGACGGTGCCGTGCTTCTTGGCCGCCTTCACCGCCTCGATCGTCAGGGCGGCGGTGGTTGCCGACAACGCTGCGAAGATGCCGCCCGTGTGAAACCACCGCACCCCGAGCGTGCCGAAAAGATGCTCCCAGTCGACATCGCCAGGTTTCATCTGGCTGGCCGCCGAGTTGCCCCGGTCGGGCACGCCCACGGCGCCACGGACGCCGAAGCCGCGTTCGGTGAAATTGAGGCCATTCCGAACTGAGCGGCCGATGCCGTCATCCGGCTTCCACTGGATGAAGTCGGTGCAGACGCCTCCCTGCATGATGAAGTCTTCGATGAGATGCCCCACCTCGTTGTCGACGAAGGCGGTCACCACGGCGGTCTTCAGCCCGAAGCACTTCCGGAGGCCACGGGCTACGTTGTATTCGCCGCCCCCCTCCCAGACCTGAAAATGCCGCGCCGTGCGGACGCGACCCTCGCCCGGGTCGAGCCGGAGCATGATCTCGCCGAGCGAGACCTCATCGAACGCGCATGAATCCTTGGGCTTGATCGGCAGTGCCATGAACGGCTCCTTGGGGCGGTGCTTCGTGGATGGAATGAGATCATCTAGGCTGTTTTGAGGGCATCGATATCAATGGGCGCGACCCCCGCCTCGACGGCGATCTCGTTGAGGGCCTCCACCTCGGCCCGCGAGAAGAGCAGTCCGCCGGCGGCGTCGCTGCGGGCCGCGGCCTGGGACTCGATCTGCCCGGGCAGCATGCACTGCTCGTTGCCGTGGCCGAGAATGTCGGCCAGCACGGCCTTCACGTTGGCCTGCTGGCTACGGCCGCCGACGAATGCCCCGCCCGAGATCGCGTCGGGATGGATCACCTGGAAGAAGAAGGCGCAGCCCTGCTTCTCACCCGCCACCGGCGTTCGGCTGCGGATGGTCGGGATCGAGCCGCCGATGAAGCCCGCCACGATCTCGTTGATCAGCGACAGGCCGTAGCCCTTGTGGTCGCCGAACGGGATCAGCGACACAGCCTTGTCGGGATCGGTCGTGGGCTTGCCGTCCTTGTCGACGGCGGCATTCGGGGGCAAAGGCTTCCCCTCTCGCTTCAGCTGCTGCACGCGTCCCATCGCGATCACGCTCGTCGCCCAGTCGATCACGATCGGAAAGCCGACCGCGTCGCTCGTCGGAAAGCCCCAGGAGTGCGGATTGGTGCCGAGCGTGGGGAACACGCCGCGAAACGGCACCACCTCAGCGAGCGATGCGGTGCAGTTGGTGTAGGCGATGTAGCCCTTCTTGGCCGCCTCCATCACGTAGCCGCCGCCCCACAAATAATGAAACGCGTTGTCCACCGATACCGTGCCGGTGCCGTGCTTGTCCGCCAGCCGCATGCAGGTGTCGATCGCCTCCCAGGCCACCGCCTGCCCGAGCTTCTTCTGGGCGTCCCAGATCTCGGCCGCGTCGAACCGGCTGGGAAGTTTCTTGATCGTGGCCTTGGGCACGCACCCTCCCGCCTTCGACCCGAAGAGTTCGTCCAGGTGCACCGCCTTGATGGCATTGTGCGTGCGGATGCCGTGCCGGGTGGCCGCCGACGCCAGCCGGGCGGCGTGATCAGCCTCGGCGGCATCAAACCCTCGGTGCTTGTAGGCCGTGCTCACGAGCGACTCATGCACGGCGACAGGGACGACAAAGAACGTTTCGGACATGGGATGTCAGCGATCCTTTTCTGGGGGGCAAGGGTGCTCAGACCACCTTCTTCACCGGAACAGTCGGGTTGACCTGCGCGAGCGGCGGCTCGCCGTGCATCGCCCGGATGAGGTTCGTGACGGCGGCCATCGCCTGCCGCTGCACGCTCTCGTGGGTCCGCGAGCCGACGTGCGGCGTGACGATGCAGTTGGGCAGTTTCGTGAGCGGGTGGTCGGCCCGCGGCGGCTCCTCGTCGAGCACGTCGGTGCCGTAGCCGCCGACGCGGCCCGACTTGAGCGCGGCGGCGATATCGGCGGTGTTGACGATCTCGCCGCGGGCGCAGTTCAGGATGATCACGCCCGGCTTCATCTTTGCAATCGTTTCGGCCCGGATCAGGTCGCGGGTCTCCGGCGTGAGGTTCGTGTGCAACGAGATATAGTCCGACCTGGCGAACAGGTCGTCGAGTGTTGCCATCCGCTCGACGCCATGCTCGGCGGCGAACTTCTCATCCCAGTAGATGTCGTAGCCGATCGGCCGCATGCCAAACGCCTTCGCGCGGATGGCTACCTCTTTGCCGATCCGCCCCATACCCACGATGCCGATCGTCTTGTCGAGTAGCTCGTGGCCGGTCTGCCGCTTCCAGCCGCCGGACCGCGTGGAGTCGGTGTGGAAGAGCAGGTTCTTCTCGAGGGCGAGGAGCAGCAGAAACGCGTGTTCCGCCACGGTGGTGTGGTTGACGCCAGGCGTGAAGAGCAGCGGGATGCCAAGCTCGGTGCAGGCCGGCACATCGATCTTATCGACGCCGATCCCATACTTGCTGAGCACCTTCAGCCGCGGCGTGGCCTTCTCGAGCACGGCGCGGGTGATCGCGTCGTCGCCGCAGATGTAGCCGTCGATGTCGCCCACGGCGGAGAGCGTATCGGCCTCGGAGAGCGGGCCGCGGGCGGTGACGATCTCCCACCCTGTCGCGGCGAGCGCGGCATGGTGCTCGCCCGGCGTGTCCTGAAACGATGTGGTCGTGAGAAGGATGCGGGGTTTCATGAGTATCCCGAAGTGCTGTCGTTGGCGGTGGCGCAGAAGCAGCACGAGAAAGTACCGCCCACGGCCAGAAATCGCAATCAACGCGAGTGACACTGGCCGTTGGCGTCGTCCCCGGAAAAGGAGATACTACCCGCCTCCTGCACCCTCCCCGTGCCACGTACTCCCGAGACACACTCGGGAAAGGTTCTCCGCAATGACCAAGCCCATCCGGATCCTCGTCGTGGGCTGCGGCCACATGGGCACGTCGCACGCCAAGGCCTACCACGCGCTGCCAGAGTTCGAGATCGTCGGCGTCGTCGCACGCGGGGAGACCTCCCGCCGCCAACTGCTCTCCGTCGTGGGAGCCGACTATCCCCAATTCACCGACTTCGAAGAGGCCCTCGTCGCCACGAAGCCCGACGCCGTCTCGATCAACACCTATCCCGAGACCCACGCCGCCTACGCGAAGCGGGCGTTCGCCGCCGGCTGCCACGTGTTTCTTGAGAAGCCGCTGGCCGCCACCGTGGCCGAGGCTGAGGAGGTGATCGCCGCAGCGAAGGCGGCTGGCAAGAAACTGGTCGTCGGCTACATCCTGCGGGTGCATCCGACCTGGGCACGTCTCGTCGAAACCGCCCGCACGCTCGGCAAGCCGCTCGTGATGCGGATGAACCTCAACCAGCAGTCATCGGGCGACATGTGGAAGACGCACAAGTCGCTGATGGACTCGATGTCGCCGATCGTCGACTGCGGCGTGCACTACGTCGACATCATGTGTCTGATGACGCAGTCACGGCCCGTGCGCGTGTCTGCCATCGGCGCGAGGCTCACGGAGGAACTCAAGCCCGGCATGTACAACTACGGTCAGCTGCAGGTGACCTTCGCCGACGGCTCCGTCGGCTGGTACGAGGCGGGCTGGGGTCCGATGATGAGCGACGTCGCCTACTTCGTGAAGGACGTGATCGGCCCGAAGGGCTGCGTGAGCATCGCCGGCGTGAAGGACGGCGACACGGCCAGCGACGACGTCGAAGGGCACACGAAGGCCTCGATGTTGCGACTCCATCACGGGGAACTCAAGCCCGACGGCACGTTCGCGAAGGCCGACGAATCGATCGACTGCGCCGATGAGCCCGACCACGACGGTCTCTGCCTGCTCGAGCAGAAGCTGTTTCTCGACGCGATTCAAAACGACCGCGACCTCTCTCACCACATGAGTGACGCGGTTAACAGCCTGCGGATCGTGCTCGCCGCCGACGAGGCCTTCCGCACCGGCCGCACGGTCGACCTGTAAAAACGGTGCCAGCCACCACATCTCGGTCGACATTCCCTTGCTTGCGCTGCGGGCTTGGATGAGGAGGAGCCTCCCATGCAAGCCCGCAGTGCGAGCGAAGGAATCAGGGGCCCCCCATGCAAGCCCGCAGCGCGAGCGAAGGAATCAGGAGCCCCCCATGCAAGCCCGCAGCGCGAGCGAAGGAATCAGGAGCCCCCCATGCAAGCCCGCAGCGCGAGCAAGGGAATCCGAGTGCATTTCGTGGCTGGCACCCGGTTCACCCGGCGGGCTGTGTACGCTTCGGTGAGAGCAGAATCACAGCCCGTTTGCCGTCGGTGTAGTAGGGATCGCCGGTGAGGTTGCGATGGGGCGCGTCGCGGGGGCATGCAGGCACGCCGCCCACGTAGCCCGCTGCCTCGACCCGCCTCGCCAGGGTCAAGTCTTCGATCACGTAGTCCCGCGACTCGTCGACGTTGGGATCGATCCGGTGCGTCGTCAGGTTCCATGCCTTCGTGGTGAACCGCACGCCGATGTCGCGGCTGACCTGGCCTACCCACACCGGCTTTCCGTCGAAGGCGAGTGGCGTGATCCAGAGCCGCAGGTGCAGCCGCTCGTTGATCGAATGTCGCGTCCGCTGCAGGGCGATGTCCTGATCGCGGCCGAAGAGATGCAGCGGGCTGACGGGTGAATAACGGTAGTTCGATCCCCACAGAAATGCCCGCACCGTCTTCCAACAGGTGGCCAGCGTAATCGTCTCGCTCTCATCCCAACGGGCCGCGAACCCGCTCAGGAGCGTCTCGAAATCGCCGATCAGCACAAGGTTCACCGGATCGCCACGCCGCGATCGCGCCGCGTTCATCGTGGCCGTCGGCAGCGCCTCCAGTCGCGACACGAGCGTGTCGGCGGTGCACGGCTCCACCGACGCGGCCGGTCGGATGCTGGCGAAATCCCGGTCCAGATAATCGGCGGCGATGCCCGGCACCGGCACGGTGAAGAAAAAGTCGGTGGCAACGGCGTCGGCGGAGGAGGGCTCGCCAACTCCGGGCTCCGCCTTGGCGAAGCCGATGGCCGTGGCAATCGTCTGCTGGATGTTGCCCAGCCTGGTCAGCCGCACGTGCACCGCCTTCGTGCCCAGGTCGAGCGTGGTGAAGACGAAGCCCTCCGCCGTCTCGCCAGGCGCGATCGGCCCGAGACGAAACCCGTGTTCGCGGAAAAAGTCGTCCATGCGGGTGTTGTTGAGCCAGGCCGTAACCAGCTTGAGCGGCACGAGCGCCAAGAGTGGCAGGAACACCCAGCCGATCGCCCCGAAGGCGGATAGTCGGCGGAAGATCGAGAAGTGATTGACCCCGGCTGCCTCCAGCGGTGTGAAATAGTTGGGGTCGATGCTCACCATTTGCAGCCGCAGGCTCTCGGTCGAGCGGTTCACGATCCGCAGAAAGACCGGCTGGATGCCCCGCCGCGCGACATCCACGCCGAAGAACTGTCTGGCCTCACGGCTGGTCAACACGGCGACGGTCACGGCCGCCCGCGGCTGCTCCTGCGTCTGCGCCCGCGGCATGAAGCTGTCGCAGGCCGGGGCCGGCTGATAGGGAGTCGTCACCAGCCGCCAGAGGCGGGCCGGTAGCGAACGAAAAAAACTGGAAATGTTCGCCACAGCCAACTAGCGTCTGCCGCAGTCCTTGAGCACCTTGAGCACCCGTTTTGACATCCCGCCGATGTGCGCCCGCATCAGCTTCCTCGCGGCCACCGGGTCGTGTTTCTTGATCGCCTCGTAGATCGCCCGATGGTGCTTCGCCGTGGGGGCGACCCGCTTGGCCAGGACAATGGTGTCGGTCTTGAGATGGTTCCACGACACGACGAGCGAGATGACCTGGGCGTTCTCGAAGAAGCGGCGGGCCACGCGGTTGTGGGATGCCGCCAGGATCGTCGAGTGGAATTCGATGTCGAGCGTGGAGAGCCGGCGGCGGTTTTCGGCTGCCTCCAGCCAGCGGGCAAGGTTCGGCCGCTTGGCGATCTCCGCCACTTCATCGCAGGCGGCGTGAAGACGCTCGATCTGCGCCGGCGAAGCCAGGCTGGCAGCCCGCTCCGCCGCGTAGGGCTCGACCAGGAGCCGCATGTCGTAGAGCTCCTCGAGTTCCAGCGGGCTCACCTCGCGGAGATAGACGCCCGACTGCGGCCGATGCTCGATGAGCCCCTCTGCCTCCAGCTGCAGGAGCGCCTCGCGAACCGGACT
The DNA here is from genome assembly GCA_945877135.1 of Candidatus Kuenenia stuttgartensis. Taxonomy (GTDB): domain Bacteria; phylum Planctomycetota; class Planctomycetia; order Pirellulales; family UBA1268; genus CAMCQY01. The sequence goes on along the minus strand of CAMCQY010000035.1, from coordinate 8,207 downwards.
GCGGGAGAGCCCCAGATCCTTGGCGAGCGACCGGTGCGAAAGCCGCTGGCCTGGACGCACCTCTCCCCCGAGCAGGAGCTTGCGGACCTCGGTATACGCGCTGGATTTGGACGCGCTGGTGCGGGCTGGAACCAATGCAACTCTCCAAACAATCGTCTGAGACCACTTGTCGGACGACACACGCCCGCGTCCCACTTTACTGCCGAAACGGGGCATCCGTCAGGGGGGAGACTCGTGTCCCGCAGTCACGGGGCCGCAGCCTCTCATCATCCGCTCATGGTCTCCTCATTGACGGCATGAAGAGCCCGTCGGTAGCCTCCTCACTGACCGGACAGTTCCGCCACACAGGGGTTCAGCCATGATCGGACGCAGACGCTTTCTTTCCCATGCAGTCGCCGCCTCGACCGCGGCGGGCGGCATCGTAGCGATTCCGCAGCGACACCTTTGTGCCGCACCACCGACACTCCCGCGAACGGTGATCGACACGCACACCCACTTCTACGACCCGACGCGACCGGAGGGTGTGCCGTGGCCGGGCAAAGGCGGCGAACTCTACCGTCCCGTTCTGCCGGCCGAGTGGCAGGCGCTCGCCCATCCGCTCGGCGTGACCGGCACGGTGGTCGTCGAGGCGAGTTCGTGGGTTGAAGACAACCAGTGGCTGCTCGATCTGGCGGCGCGTCATGACCGCGAGCGGTTGCCCGGCATGCTTGGCATCGTGGGAGTCGTGGGCAACCTGCCACTGGGCGATCCGGCCTGCGCCGGGTCGATCGATCGGTTTGCGAAGAACCGGCTCTATCGCGGTGTGAGAGTCAATGGCGACGCCGTGCTCGCGGGGCTCGCCGACAAAACCTACGCCGCCGACGTCGGCCGGCTGGCCGACCACGATCTCGCACTCGACATCAACGGCGGGAAGGTGTTCGCCGCCGCCGTTTCCGCCGCGGCAGAGTTTCCAAGCCTGCGGATCATCGTCAACCACATGGGCAGCGCCTCGGTCTCCGACAAGGGCCCGCTTCCCGAGTGGCGGGACGCGATCGCCCTGGCCGCCCGACACCCCACCATCTTCATGAAGGTGTCGGCCCTGGCCGAAAGCGCCGCCCATACGATGCGGCTCCAGAAGGCCCCTCTCGATCCGGCATTGTACGAGCCGTGGCTCGACGCCGTCTGGGCTGCCTTCGGCGAGAAGCGGCTGATGTTCGGAAGCAACTGGCCGGTGTCGAACAGGGCCGCTTCGTATGCCGAGGTGCTCGACATCGTGAAACCGTACGTCGCCCGCAAGGGCCCGGAGGCGGAGAAGTGGTTCTACGCCGACGTCTCGCGGGCGGCCTACCGGTGGGTCGAGCCGCACTCCTGAGACAAGGGCTGAGAAATCGTGCGCTGAATCATGCCACGCGGTGCTTCTCGAGCACCGCGTCGGTGAGCTTGCCGCCCACGCCTGGCACCTCGGGAAGCGTGTAGTGGCCATCCACCACGCGGATCGGGTTTTCCCAGATGTCGAAGAGCGACTCGTAGCAGCATTCCACCATCGGCGTGTTTTCCGTCGCCGCGGCCAACTGGGCGTGCACGTTGTGCTGCACGTTCGTGTGCGGGATCACGGAGAGGCCATAGGCACGGCCCAACGCCGCCACGTCGAGCCACTCCTCGATGCCGGAGAGCTTGGTGACGTCGGCCTGCACGATGTCGACCGCCTTCTGGTCGATGTAGTCGCGGAAGTCGTGGAGGGTGTAGATCGTCTCACCGACGGCAATCGGCACGTCGAGAGCCTTTGCCAACTCGGCATGGGCCCGGACGTCGAAGGGATGCATCGGCTCCTCGAGCCAGGCAATGTCGAACTGCTCGAGCCGGCGGCCCCACACGATCGCCGTCTTCAGATCCCAGACGGTATTGACGTCGACCATCAACCTGACGCTCTCGCCGATTGCCTTCCGCACGGCCTTCACCCGCTCGAAATCCTCTCGCGGGTCGGGCCGGCCGAGCTTCATCTTCACCGCGTCGAAGCCGCGATCGATGATTCGGTGCATGTCGGAAATCAGTTCCTCGGTGCTCCAGGTGAGCCAGCCGCCGTCGGTGTTGTAGGCCTTGACTTTCGTCTTGCAGGGGCCGAGGTGCCGCCAGAGCGGCTGCTCTTCCAACTTGAGTTGGATGTCCCAAAGAGCGAGGTTCATCGCCGCCAGGCCGACGCGGGCCACGCCCACTCTCCCGATGAAGTGGGTCGTCGAGTGCATCGCCTTCATGAGCGCGTGCCGCTGGAGCGCGGGCTTGCCGATGACCGCCGGTGCGTAGCACTCATCGATCATCACCTTGGCAGATTTCAGCCCCTTGGAGTAGTTCCAATTGAAGCCGTAGCCGGTGACGCCCGCATCGGTGTCGATTCGCACCTGTAGGAACTCGACCGAGTCAACGCTCGACTGCGAGTCGGTAATCGTTCGCTGGCCGAGCGGCACGTCCACAAGCACGGTCTCCACCCTGATGATCGTCGGAGAACCGCTCAAGGATGCGTGCAGCGTGGGCATAGGGCTCGAAGTCCTGCGATGAGAAGGCCGTGCGTTCCTCGTTCCCGAACACCGTCGAGGAACGTCTCGAATCAACGACCTCGTAGCATACACTGTACTGACAGTTTTCCCGCAACACGAGCCGGAACACTCAGCTTGTCATCTGCCCAGCCCGCACCCATACTGCCCTGACACATCGGCTGACTCGACAGGGAATTCCGCCCCCATGGACAGCATGAAAAACGACTCTTCGGCCCCACACCACGACGCCGCAACCCGTGACGCTCGGAAGGTTTCCCGCCGCCGTTTCAACGCGGCAGCCGCATCGGCGGGAGCAGTCGCCGGCATGCTCGCCGACCCGCTTGCCCGCACGGCCCACGCCGCGGGCAGTGACCGCCTCAAGATCGGCCTCGTCGGATGCGGCGGACGCGGCACCGGCGCCGCCTCACAGGCGATCTCCGCCGATCCGGGCGTGGTGCTCTGGGCCGTGGCCGACGCCTTCGCCGACCGGGCTGAGGCTGGTGCCAGCCTGCTCGCCCGCACGATCGAGGAGAGGGCCAAAGCCGACGCCACTTTTGCGGCTCGATTCGACTGCCCCACCGAGCGGCGGTTCGCCGGCTTCGACAGCTATAAGGCTGCGATCGAGTGCTGCGACGTGGTCCTGCTGACGTCACCGCCGGCGTTCCGACCGCTGCACCTCAAGGCTGCGGTCGAGGCCGGTCGACAGATCTTCTGCGAGAAGCCAATGGCAGTCGACGCCGCGGGCCTGCGGAGCCTCCGCGAGACGGTGAAGGTTGCCACCGAGAAACACCTCTCGCTCGTCTCAGGATTCTGCTGGCGATATGCGGCCCGCGAACGCGACGTCTACAAGCGGATCCACGATGGCGCCATCGGTCCGGTGCGGTCGGCCTACACCACCTATAATTCGTCCGGCTTCCGAGGCGAGTCTCCTCGTAAGCCGGACTGGAGCGATATGGAGTATTGCCTGCGCAACTGGCCGTACTACACCTGGCTCTCAGGAGATCACATCGTCGAGCAGGCGGTTCACTCGGTCGACCGGCTGGCCTGGGCGATGAACGACGAGATGCCGGTGAGCGTCAATTGCACCGCAGGCCGTGAGCTTCGCCCCGACGCGCCGAAGGACAACAACATCTTCGATCACTTCACTGCCGCCTTTGAATACGCCGACGGCCGCCGCGGCTTCCACATGTGCCGCCACTTCCCCGGCGCAGCCAACGACAACACCGACTACATCGCTGGCACGAAGGGCACCGCGACGGTCAACGGCTTTCAGAACACGCAGCAGACCGTCGTCGACGGCGTGACCTGGCAGAGCGAGGTGCCGAAGAACGACATGTACCAGCAGGAGCATAATGAACTCGTCGCCAGCATCCGCTCGGGCACGCCGATCAACGACGGCGTGCGGATGACCAACAGCACCGCGATGGCGATCATGGCCCGGATGAGCGGCTACACAGGCCAGGCGGTCACTTGGAAGCAACTCTGGGAGTCGAAGGAAGATCTCTGCCCTGAGGCGTGGGATCTGTCGGCGGCTCCACCGCCGTCCCCTATCGCGGTCCCCGGCCGGACGAAACTTGTTTGACATGAAAAAGAAAAAGGTGCCAGCCACCAAAAATAGGCAATCTGGCAAATCACCCAGGTTTGGTGGCTGGCACCTTTTGCTCTGCCTTGCGGCGATGTTCGCCACGGCCGCGGCCGACCCGGCGGCACTCTTCAATGAAGCCGTCCGGCTCTTCTTCGCGGCCCAGCCCGTCGAATCGGCGAAGGTCTTCGACCAACTCGCCCTGGCCCGGCCCGACAGTGAGCCCGAGCTCTGGCAGCGAGGCCTGGCCCTTTACTACGCCGATCGCTTCGATGACGGCCGCCGGCAGTTCGAACTTCATCGCACCGTGAATCCGGCCGACGTCGAAAACGTCGCCTGGCACTTCGCCTGCGTGGCCCGCGATCAGGGTGCCGACGCCGCCCGCCAGGCCATCATTCCCGTCGGTGCCGATGCGCGGGTGCCGATGCGGGAGGTTCTCGAACTCTTCGCAGGCCGTGCCGAGCCAGCGGCAGTGCTGGCGGCCGCCGAAGCCGGCCCCGAGGAGGCCCGCCGCAACCAACGCTGCTTCGCCCATCTCTACCTCGGGCTCTATTTCGAGGCGATCGGCGACGACGATCGAGCCAGGCGGCACATGCTCGAGGCCGCAGGGCCTTTTGCCATGGACCACTTTATGGGCCGGGTCGCCCAGCTGCACTGCCGGCTCCGCGGCTGGTCGGCGAAACCGCCGGAGGGCTTCACATCGCTCTTCAACGGTACCGATCTCGCCGGCTGGCGGGGACGGCCGCATCTCGATCCACGCAAGGAGGCGGAAGGCACTCCCGAAGAACGGGCAAAGCGGCAACAGGAGTGGAATGCCGACATGGCGTCCCACTGGACCGTCCAGGATGGCGTGATCGTGAGCGATGGCCATGGGGTCTTTCTCACCACGACCAGAGACTACGGCGATGTCGAACTGCTCATCGAATGGATGCTGCCTGCCCCCTGCGCCGACAGCGGTATCTACCTGCGGGCCAACCCGCAGGTGCAGATCTGGGACCCCGACTGCGAACGCGACTTCAAGCACGGCAACCAGAAGGGCTCATGCGGCCTCTGGAACAACCCGGCCGACTCTCCCGGAAAGTTTCCGCTCGTCAAGGCCGACCGGCCGACCGGCCAGTGGAATGCCACCCGGATCCGCATGCAGGGCGACCGTGTCACGGTGGTCCTCAACGATAGGTTGGTGGTTGACCACCAGCCGCTGGCCAACTATTTCGCCAAGGGCGAGCCGCTCCCCGCCCGCGGGCCGATCCAGATTCAAACCCACGGCGCCCCGATGCATGTCCGCAATATCTTCATCCGCGAGCTGCCCGCCGCGGTGAAATAATGTCCGTCGACACGGCGTCGGGGATCAGCCGAATCCATCTCCCAGTCGGTCTGAAGAGATGCTTCAATAATTCTGTATGCTACGGCGATCCGTCCGCTTGAACCGAGGAGATTTCATGGCCGCAAGTTCCACCACCGTGCCGTCGTCGCCGATTTACCGCGGCCCCCTGCCCCACGTGCACTGTGTCGAGCGGATCCCGGTCACCGTCTACGATCAGCCGGGAGACGCCAGTCGCTCAGTGGCCCGCGAGATCGCCGACCTGGTGCAGAGCCGCGCCGCAGCCGGCCAGAAGACGGTGCTCGGCCTCGCAACCGGCAGCACCCCGGTCGCCGTCTACGACGAGCTTATCCGGCTGCACCGCGAGGAGGGGGTGTCGTTCAAAACAGTCGTCACGTTCAACCTCGACGAATACTGGCCCATGCAGCCCGATGCGCTGCAGAGCTACCGTCGCTTCATGCGGGAACACCTCTTCGACCACATCGATATTCCAGCCGATGCGATCCACATTCCCGATGGCCTACTCCCGCGAGAGAAGCTGGCCGAGGCCTGTGCCCGCTACGAGGAGATGATCCGCGACGCGGGCGGCATCGACCTGCAGCTGCTCGGCATCGGTCGGACCGGCCACATCGGCTTCAACGAGCCGGGCAGCGCGATCGAAAGCCGCACCAGGCTGATCACACTCGACAGCGTGACGCGATCCGATGCCGCCAGCGATTTCTTTGGCGAATGGAACGTGCCGCGGCAGGCGATCACGATGGGCGTCGGCTCGATTCTCGACGCCCGGCGTGTCGTGCTTCTGGCCTTCGGCGAACACAAGGCTCCGATCGTCCGCAAGGCGGTGGAGGAGCCGCCCTGCAGCCATGTGTCGGCAAGCGCGCTGCAGCAGCACGCCGACGCCAGGTTCGTGCTCGACCGGGCCGCGGCGGCGCGGCTCACGCGATTTGATTCGCCCTGGCTCGTGGGTCCGCTCGACTCGATGGGCCTCGAATGGACCGAGCCCCTCACGCGAAAGGCCGTCATCTGGCTGGCGCTTCAGCTCGGGAAGCCGATTCTCAAGCTCACCGACGAAGATTATAGCGAGCACGGTCTTCAGGATCTCGTCAGCAATCGCGGTCGGGCCTACGACATCAACATCGAGGTCTTCCGCACGATGCAGGACACGATCACCGGCTGGCCGGGCGGCAAGCCGGGCCGGCCACGGAAGGTCCGCGGGACCGCGGCGGGGGCGCCAGCAGGCAGCGATGCCCAGCCGGACGATTTCCCAAAGCGGGTGGTGATCTTCAGCCCACACCCCGACGACGACGTGATCAGCATGGGTGGCACCTTCATCCGCCTCTGCGAGCAGGGGCACGAGGTGCACGTGGCCTATCAGACCAGCGGCAACATCGCCGTCTGGGACGAGTCGGCCGACAGGCACGTGGACTTCGTCGAGGAATTCTGCCGGGCCTTTGGCGTCGGCACGAAGCCGAGCGAGATCGCCGACACGATCCGCACCTTTCTGCGCACCAAACACGCCGGCGAGGTCGACCTGCCGGAACTGCAGGCCGTGAAGGGGCTCATCCGCCGCACGGAAGCCCGCGCCGGCGCCCGCTACTCCGGAGTGAAGCCGGAACACATCCACTTCCTCGACCTGCCGTTCTACGAGACCGGGCGTGTTCGCAAGAAGCCAATCGGCGCGGACGACATCGCGATCACTTCAAAACTCCTCGACGCGGTGAAGCCGCACCAGATCTACGCGGCCGGTGATCTCTCCGATCCGCACGGCACGCACCGCGTCTGCCTGAACGCGATCTTCCAGTCGCTGGCGAGCCTGGCCGACCGCGACTGGGCCAAGACCTGCGAGCTCTGGCTCTACCGCGGCGCCTGGCAGGAGTGGGAGCCGCACGAGATCGACATGGCGGTGCCCCTCTCTCCCGACGAGGTAAACCGCAAGCGGATGGCCATCTTCAAGCACGAGAGCCAGAAGGACCGGGCGCTCTTCCCCGGCCCCAGCGACCCGCGGGAATTCTGGCAGCGTGCCGAGGATCGCAACCGCGAAACGGCCCGCGTCTACGACCGGCTCGGCCTGCCGGAATACGAGGCGATCGAGGGCTTCGTCCTCCACCGTGGCTGACCGGTGCCCTTGCCACACTCTCCCTGCCACTCTCTGCATCCTTCCGCCTTCGACATCGTCCCCCTGAATCAACCGCCGGAGTCACACGACCATGGTTTGTTGCCGTTTCGCGATGCCAGCCGCCGTCCTTGTCGCCTGGGCGCTGCAAACTCTTACGGTCGGGCTTCTTTCGAGTGGGCCAGCCGTCAGTCGGGCCGACGAACCGCCGGCCTTCACGTCGCTCTTCAACGGCAGCGATCTCACCGGCTGGCAGGGGGATCTGGTGGGCTACGAGGTTGTGGACGGCGAAATCCGTTGCAAGAAGGGGGCCGGCGGCAGCCTGCTCACGACCCGCGAGTTTGCCGACTGCGTGCTGACGTTTGAATTCCGACTGACGCCCGGAGCCAACAACGGCCTCGCGATCCGGGCCCCGCTGACGGGCAACGCCGCCTTCGACGGGCTCGAGTTACAGATTCTGGATGACAGTCATCCGAAGTATGCCGATCTCCAGCCCTGGCAGATGCATGGCTCCATCTACGGCGTCGTGCCGGCAGCCCGCGACTGCCTCAAGCCCACCGGCGAATGGAATACCGAGGAGGTGACCGTTGAGGGCTCGAAGGTGAAGGTCGTGGTCAACGGCAAACAGATCCTCGACGCCGACATCGCCCCCTATCGCGAGGGCAAGCCCACTCCGGACGG
>CAMCQY010000034.1 GCA_945877135.1 Candidatus Kuenenia stuttgartensis | reverse complement strand
GCACGAGCATGGAATGCTGGCCTACCCGGCAGGGTGGTTGGCATCGAGCGACCTCGGCACGGCTGCCGGAAAGCACTAAAGCGATCCAGAAGGATGCCCCAACGGCTTGGGTGGGCACTCCGCCTAGCTCACCCAGGCCGGGGCATTCTGGCTTTACGCCCGCCGGGCCATCCATGGCCCCGGCGGGCTTCGGCCGTCGGAGGCGAAGCCAAGGTTCGCCTCGCCGGTCGGGCGGCCGGCATTCAGCCAGCCGGCAGTCTGTTCGACGGCCACGGTCGGATTCGCGTGGGCATGCAGAGCGAGCAGGGGATGAAGTAATAACGTTCAACGGTTGATGCGCCCCGGCTCGTAAATCGCAACTCCTGCTCCTACTTGGTCTGGAACTCCCGGCTCTGAACGATCGCATGGAGAAAGGTTCGCAGTGCGTAGCGATCGTGCTTCGCGGCGGCGAGGATTCGATTCGCTACATCCTCGTCGGCAAAGCCAAAGGGTCGGCCGAGTGCATACTCGATCAGGTGCTGCGTAAAGCCGCGGGCAAAATCATCCTCCCGGGAGGCGATCAGATCACGCAGTTCACGAAAATCTGCGAACGAGGAACCCTGAAACAGCGTGTCGGCGGCATCGATCGCCCAGGTCTTTCCGCCATGCCGGTCGGTGGTTCGCCATTTTCCGGCGGCGTCAAAGTTTTCGAGACCAAAGCCGATGGGATCGATCTTCCGATGACAGCTCGCGCACTGCGGCTGTTCCCGATGGGCCGCGAGCCGCTCGCGGGTGGTTAGCGGCTTGTCGGAGAGTCTCGACAGCTGCGGCACATTCGGTGGGGCAGGGGGCGGCGGATCGTTCAGCAGATGTCGCAGGACCCAGGCACCCCGTTCGACGGGGCTACTCTCGACACCATTGCTCCCCATCGCGTGGATCGCGGCCATCCCCAGGAGCCCCCCGCGGGGTGAGTCGGCGGGCAGCGCAACTCGGCGGAAGCCTTCGCCGGTCACACTGTCGATGCCGTAGTAGGTCGCGAGCACATCATTGACGAGAACGTAGTCGCTCTTGAGAAGGTTTCCGAGCCGCCCGTGTTCCGGATCGCGGAGCAGGTGGGCGAACGATTCGTAGACCTCCTGGCGGGCCGCCACGCGGGTGCTCTCATCAAACTCGCGATGACGCACCACGTCGAACTGGAAAAAGTCGAGCCGCTTCATGTCCAGCCATTGGTGTACGAAACCAGAGACGAATTGATCTGACCGGACATCGTCGATCATGCGATCGACCTCGGCTTGGAGGACCTCCGGCCGATGCAGTTCATCGCGTGCTGCCAGCGTCAGCAGCCGTTCATCTGGTGGTCCGCTCCAAAGGAAGGCGGCAAGCCGCACGGCAAGTTCTCGTTGTGTGAGCGTGCGCGGGGCATGCTCCGTTCCAGGCTCGAAGAGATAGAGAAAGCTGGGCGAGGCAAGAATGATGCTCAGCGGTGTGCGAATGGCCACGGCAAACGCCTGCCCTGCTGCCAGTTCCCCCTCGAGGATGTCGACGAGCTGGTCGATGAAGCTCGCCTCGGGTTCCACGTCGCGAAAGGCAACGCGGGCAAACTCGGCGAGTAGGTCCCGGCCGCGTTCGGCAGCCGCCCGGGCTGACAGCCCGTCTGGCACCTGCAGTTCCATGATCTTCTCAAGCGCCGCCGTGCCGCGTTCTGGCAGCGGGCCCTCCAGTTCGATCCAGTCGATCCAGATCGAAGGCTCATACCCATACCCAGTCGCCTGTTTTTCCCGCGGAAAAATATGCTGAAAAAACTGCTCGAAGTCTCTGGGCTGCCGTTCTTGAAGTGAGAACTTTCGAAGGCTCGACGCCCGCAGTTCCACGCGTGTCTCGACGATTTCAGGATGCTCCACCGTGCCATGAAGCTGCAGGGTGGCGATTGAAACACCTTCCAAACCGGTGGGCAGATTGTTTGTCTGCTGGGGCAGGCCGACCTCCACGAACGTCCTTGCGGCCTTGACACCCTCGACGACCCCAGCCCGCAGCCGCAGGATATACCGGCCCGGTGGAAACTCCGCGGGCGGCTCGACATCGATCCGTGAGCGGAACGAGGCGCCATGGTGGGGCAGCTTCAGGTAGGTGCCGAGTTGCCGGTGGGGCAGATCAAAGTAGTGCCGATAGAAGGGATATAAATGGAGGTATTGCTGGTTGCTGAAGGCCGCACTGCTGGCATCCTGAAACCCGAATTCCTTCGGGTCAGGACACCCCTTCAGCAGATTGGCGTGGTAGTAAATAAAGATGTCGGGATGCTTGACGATCTCCGGATGTTTTTCGCGGAGTGACGCCACGAGGCTCTGATTCTCGGGAGCTGCTGCCGCCTGATCGACCAGTGCTTTCCAGCGCAGAAAGCGTTCCTGCGATTCCTCAAACTGCTTCACCTCCCGGTCTTCCTCTGGAGTGAGGGCCGTTTCCGGTTCCAGGCGGAAGACCGCAGGCTTTGTGGTCGAGGCGGCATGCCGCGTGAATGCCTCATCGATCGCGGTGCGTCCGAGCTTCAGGTATTCCTCGAACTGGTCGCTGGAGAGAAAGAGCGACGCCCCCACCGTATCGAATGAGCCGGACGTGGCATCATCGGGAAGCGATTCACCGCGGACGCTCGTTCCCAACAAGTGCTCGAGCGTGTTTCGGTATTCCCGCCGGTTGAGTCGGCGGAGCGTGATCGTGCCGCCCGAGTCGGCCAGCGACCTTCTGGCGGCCGCCATGGCCTCGGCCAGATCGGCCAGAAAATCGGCCTTCGCCGCTCCGTCTGGCTGCGGCTCCTCCTCCGGGGGCATCTCCCCGGAATTCACCACGCCCAGCACCTTCTGCCAGACCTCCGCCTGCTCGATGGTGGTGATCCGGAGCGGCAGGTCTGCAAGATTGACTTTTCCCTCCTGCACCTCGGCATCGTGGCACGCGAAACAGTGCGTAGCGAGGAAGGGACGAGACGAGTCCGAAAGACTGGCATCGCCTGGTTTCGCTGCGGCCACGCCACACACGCCTGCGGCGACAATCAGGGCACAGAGGAGACGAAGTGGCATCGTTGGCAGCGCGTGTGTTGGATCGTGACAGCTATCGTGGATGGCCGCGGGAATGGTCACGCCAGCAGTTCCGGCACAACGCCCGTGCTATCGCCATGGCGATCCACGGCGACTCCGGCACCCCGCAGCATCGTCAGCCAGACATTGCAAAGCGGCGTATCTTTCGGGAGGACGATGTTGTGGCCGAGTGTGAGACTGGCGCCACCACCGCTCACGATCGTCGGACAGTTGTCGAGGTAGTGAATCGACCGAATGTTCGTCCCATACGCGAGGGCGACATGATCGAACAGGCTCGACCCGTCGGCTTCCTTCGTCGCCTTGAGCTTGTCGAACAGGCCGGCCAGCAGTTCGCTCTGCGCGAGATCCCGCTTCTGGGCCGCCTCCATCCGCTCCCCCGGCGTGTAGTGGCTCATGTCATGAGGGTTGACTCGGATCCCGAGGCTGTTGAGGAGCGACGTCACCGGCTGACGATAGGTCATCACGCGGGTGCTGTCGGAGAGGAGAGCAGCCACGATCAGATCGTACATGATCTCGATTTCCGCCCGTCCTTTCAGTCCGGGACTGGGTTCAGGCAGTGGCGGCTTGGCTTTGGGAATCGCCAGCCACTGCTCATCTTTATCCAACCGCTGCTCGATGCTCCGGATGCCCTCGAAATACTCCGACAGTTTGTCGGAGTCGGTCTTGGTGAGCCCGCGTTGCACCCTTTTGGCGTCGGTCAGCACGGCGTCGAGCACGCTCCGCCTGGAGGCGATGGCCGCCTTCCGTTCCTCAAGGGACAATTCGTCGGCCGAGAACAGCCGGTGAAACAGTTGCAGCGGATCACTGGGCCCGGCCAGCGGTTTGCCATGATGATCCCAGGCAAGAGACCTCCCCGGACCGTGGCCGGAATTCCCGTCGTCGCTGTCGAGTTGGATCGACGCAAACCGGGTGCCCTGACCAAGTTGCCGCGCCGCGACCTGATCGGCGGAGATCGTGTTTGAGAAATTCCGGCCGGGGACTGCATACCGATTGGCTCCCGTGAGCCAAAAGGTGCTCCCCCAATGGGCCTCATTGCTGGAGCGGTGCGAACAGCCCTGCACGACCGTGAAATCAGCTTTGTGCCGCGCAAGTGGCGCAAGCCCGGGTGGCAGGGTGTAGCCGGCCCCGGTCTGGTTTGTGTCGGGGAACCAGGTTTCCTGGGTCACTCCCCAGCCGATGCCCAGGAAGACGACCCGTTTTGGTGGCGCGGCCACTGGGGCGGCGGAGGCGTGCCGCCGGAACCCGAGCGATTCGAGGGCGGGCAGTGCGATCATCGCACCTGTTCCGCGGAGAAAATATCGACGGTCGATCGGTGGATTCATGGCTGGTGCAGCGGATTGAAAACGGATCCCTTACTTCCCGATCTTGCCGACCTGATCCGACTTGGTGAGTTCGAAGTCGGCCGTGTTTGTGCCAGGCTGCACCGTGAAATTCAGCCCGCTCGTCGAGGTGGCGAGATACCGTTCAGGGAATGGCATTCCGGCTTTCCAGGCCTTGGTGATTGCACTCACGTCCGTGACTTGCGGTCCGCCTGACGGGCCGGCGATCGATGCGGCGTAGTCACTCGGCAATCCGAGTTGCACCACATAGTCGCCGACCGGCAGCCCTTGAGACACGCGGTACAGCAGCGTGTAGCGGCCGTCCTCTGCGACGGCCCCCGATGCGATGAAACTGCCGCGTGCCGCCATGAAAACCACTTGGCAACCGTTGCGCAACGCCGCCCCATCGATGGTCAGCCTGCCCGCGACGTTGCCGCGGGGTCCGGAATAGCCGTCCACCGCCGGACCACAGCCGACGACCAGCGTGACAGAAATCAGCAGCGGTCCGATTGCCCGCATGAGGTCAGTCTGAACCACCTGTGGTCCTCCGTATTGGCGTATCGACTTACTGGGATATGGCAAAGCCATCGTCACGCACCGCCATCAAGGTCAACAACTCCATGTCGATCATGTCGGAGATGAACGTAGTCGAACCGTCGGCGAACACCACCTGAACGCCACCGGGGTGCTCCGAGGCGAGAGGGCAGTTGCCATACTGGTAGATGTGCCAACCATTGGTACCAACGCCATCCTGGCCCTCGACCGCTGCATTTGGTGGGTAGCGAATGGTGACAGAGTTCATGTGCCCGATGCTGGTGTGGCCTGCATTACCCCATCCGGCCTGCGACCAGCCCATCGTGCTGCCCGGGCGACGATCCTGCTTCGCACCGCCCGCAGCGTTGGCGATTCCACTGCTGATTTCTCCGACGAGCAGCGTCTTCGAGGTGCCGTCCGTGCACATTTTCATTTCGACCCCCAGCGGTGACACGACGCCAGCCCTCCGGCAATTCGGAATCATGCCGCGATTCGACGTCTTCCCCCAGCCACTGCCATTCGTTGCGAGCTGGTCAGTGCTCGTGAATCGGCCGAAGGTGTTGGCGCCGGCAATCCCGAAATAGTGGGGAACTGGGTGACCGTTGCCCCCATTGCTCGATCCCCGGAGGAGGAAGTTAGACGAAGCACAGCGAAGCACGGGAAGAACCGACTGCTGGGCGACAGAACCGTTTGAGCCGGCGTTGATAAAGTCAACGGGCGACCCTGGCACAGCATTGGGCGCCTTGAAGTCGAAGCGGGTATAGATGGCGTTCTCTTCCATGAAGGGGAGGAGTTCGACCCACTGGGACCATCCCGTTTTGTCACCGACGACGGTGCCATAACCGCCCGACGGAAACCTCTTCTTTCCATCGTGGTAGTTGTGTGACGCGATCCCGATCTGCTTCAGGTTATTGCTGCAGGCCGACCGCCGGGCCGATTCCCGAGCGGCCTGCACGGCCGGCAACAAGAGACCCACGAGGGTGCCGATAATGGCGATCACCACCAGAAGTTCGACCAACGTAAATCCACGAGACCGTTTCATCGTTACCCCCCCCAGAGGCTGAAAAAGCAGAGGCTGAAAAGTAGAAGTAGAAAAGCAGGGCAGAAAAAGTGAAAAGGAAAATATTGTCCCTGGCCCTATCAGGTGAAGTCGTTTTGCCGCCGGCCATTACGTTTTTATTAAAAAATAGGCTCACTCGGCGGAAGGCAAAGCTTTCCCGGGCATAAGAGCCTCCGCGTCTAAACTGTTCCGCCCGGTGGAGTTTTCACCGACGGCGAACTCACCAGCGGCGTTGAGGGCCACGCTGACAGACACGTCGTCCACGAGCACGACTCCCCGACCCCCGTCGCGATGCTCTGTGTGCGTCTGGAATTGAAGTCGCGGGCGGCTGCCCAGCCTGAGCGGATACTCTGCGAGCACCTCCAGGCCGTTGACCGTGACACTGGCGGTTGACGACCCGTTCCGTTTTCGACCAGCCGGCGAGTCATCCACCACGATGACCAACTGGTAGGGACCAACGGCATCGTCATCTCGGGCAAAGACGCGGTGATGCTTCTGAACCTCTTCCCCCCGTCCCCAGACCCCCACCTGCCAGTTCGGCGAGAGAAGAACGCCCAGAGCTACTTCAGGCTGGTAGGCCGCCAGCGGGGTTTTGTCCTGTGCCGCGTCATCGATCACGATGCCGGCCCAACGGTGTTCCCGGGCGGCTGTACCCCCATCGGGAAGCGTGATCTTGGCCGTGATGGTGGTGCGGTTGCCGGCAAACGGCAGGTCGTGATCGGCGACCACGCGGACAATCGGATACTGCCGGCCGGCAGTGCCATCAATCGGAATCTGCAGGCTGCCGTCCTTTACCTCGGCCGCACAGTCCCGGTCCCAGGTCGACCACGCAAGCGGGCTGCAGCCCTCCGTAGCCTGAAGTCGGCCATCAAAATGGTCGACGATCACGGGCCGGGCCGTATCGCGTGGCTCGTGCGAGACCGCCTGGAGCAGCGACGAGCCAAACCCCTGCGTCAGCCGCCGCCGCCCCGCAGTCGGTCCGTGACCAACCGCCACATCGACCTCGCCGTCGATGACATACACGTCGGCCTTGCCTGAGGCATCAACCTGCATGGAAAACTCGGTGCCAAGATCCACAACTTCGCCACTTGGGCAGACAACCGTAAACCCGCGGGCTGTCGGCGGCACAAAGGGGGTGATCGATCCGCTGCGGAGAAAGAGGCGGCTTGGCGACAGCACTTCCACGTCTGCCGGTGCGGTGAGGACCACCTTTGCTCCCGACGCAAACTCTAACTGGGCAGAACCGGCTGTGAGCTGAAGGGGGCCGGTGGTGATCGCTTCTCCCAGTTGCCAGATCCTGTCGCCGTGCCAATGGGCCTGTTGCAGGCCGCTCATCCACGCCATCGCCTGCACGGGAGCGGCTTCAAGGGAGGGCCGGGCCGCCTCGGCAACCGCTGGACTTGTGTTGCGGGAACCCGCCATCATCACGCACACCGCGATGACCCCCGCGATCGCAGCGCCTGCCATGCCGGCGGCGACAGCGTGGCGATGTTTCCAGTCAGTCGTGCCAGCGGAGGGCAAATGCGGCGCCGACGGTTGCTTGCCTGAATCGTTTCCCGCGCCCCATTCCAAGGCCGATTCCATTGCCATCCAAGAGAGAAACTCCCGGCGGACGGCAGGGTCGGCGGACAGCCGCCGTTCTAATCGCGTGTGATCGGCGTCGCTGATGTCGGCGTCGATAAGGGCCGAAAAAAGACGTTCGAGATCGGGGTCGTGCATGGGAGTCAGACTGTTGGAGACTGTGGAATCGTCAGGAGGCAGGAGAGCCCAGTTGCCGCCGGACGCACTCGCGGAGGGAGGCTCGGATCCGGTGGAGCATTTGACCGAGGGCATTTGCATTGCTGTCGAGCGTTGCGGCGATCTCCGGGAGAGGCAGGCGTTTTTCGTAGTACAACGCCAGCAGATCGCGGTGACGGGTCGATAATTTCGCCACGCACCGCTCCAACGCCGCCCGCTCAGACGCAGATTCCTCATCAACGCGGATCGACTCGGCTGCCAGGGTTTCAACGAGTTCGTCGGCAAAGCGGATGCGGGTCAGTTTTCTGTCCCGCCGATGATCCAGCACCTTGAACCAGGCGACCTTGCAGGCCCAGGCGGCGAAGTTGGTGCCGGGCTGAAAGCGCTCGGCCTGTTCCCAGAGCGCGACATTGGTCTCCTGCACGATCTCATCGATGGCATCCCGGTCGTAGACCAGTGTTCTCACAAAGCCATGGAGCCGCCGCTGCACCGCGGTGATCTCGGCAACGAATGCTTTTGTGGGCTCGTGTTCCATCCGCGACCCTCGACCGAAGACACAGCTCTACAGGAAAACAGGCAGACACGGGCCTTACGAGGCACTGCAGGAGTCAGCGAGGGGCTGTTGAATGGCTCGTCCGTCCATAGAGACAAGGCGTTCACGGGCCAGGCATTACGACGGCTTTCCGGGAAGCCACGGCCATTGCTTGTGCCCGGCTTCGACTTGCCGCTACGATCCGAATACTCCCGGAGAGCGGTCCCTGTGAAACTCATCATCGCGATCATTCAGCCTAATAAATTGGAGAGCGTCAAGCAGGCGCTTTCCGAGGTGGAGGTGTTCCGGCTCACCGTCCTCGACGTGCAGGGCTTTGGCCGCCAGCGCGGTCACCCGGAAACCTACCGTGGCCATGAAATTGCGGTGAACCTGCTCCGTAAGGTGCAACTGCAGATCGCGGTGAACGACAATTTCGTGGAGCCGACGATCGCCGCGATCGTGAAAGGGGGCCGCTCCGGCGAGCGGGGAGAGATCGGCGACGGCAAGATCTTTGTGCTCCCGATGGACGAGTGTGTGCGGATCCGCACCGGCGAACGCGGCAGCGAAGCGATCTGAGCTGGGTCCGAGTGCTGGCCTGCATGTGGGCAGCCGCCCCGGAAGCTCATGCTGGCATGACGCCGTGATCCACTAAGACAGGATCTCGCGGAGCGCCGCGGCAATCTCCGGATACTGAAACGTGAAGCCGGTGTCGAGCGCCACCTGCGGGATCACCCGCTGCGACGCGAAGAGCACCTTGGCAAACTCGCCGAACAGAAGTCGGAGCCCGAAGTACGGCGCCGGCATAAAGGCCGGACGGTGGAGTTGGCGAGCCAAGGCCTTGGTGAACTCGCTGTTGCGGACGGGATGCGGCGCGACCGAGTTCATCGCGCCGTGAATCGACTCGGCCTCGGCGGCGTGAAGATAGAGACGGGCGAGATCGGCGACGTGAATCCATGGCATCCATTGCCGTCCATTGCCCAGCGGGCCGCCGCCGCCAAGTTTGAAGGGGGTGAGCATCTTGGCGAGTGCCCCGCCTCCCGCACCGAGCACAATGCCCGTGCGTGCTGTCACCACCCGCACGCCATGCTGCTCGGCAGCCATTGCCTCCCGCTCCCATTCCACGCAGACATCCGCGAGGAAGTCGTGAGCCGGCGGCGCGGCTTCGGTGAGTTCCTCCTCGCCGCGGTCGCCGTAATAGCCGACGGCCGACGCTGATACGAGCGTCTTGGGCCTCGCCGAGGCCTGTGCGATGCCCTGCACGAGGTGCCGCGTGCCGACAACGCGGCTGTCGCGGATTTTTGCCTTCTGGGCGGCGGTCCAGCGGCCCTCGGCCACCGATTCGCCAGCAAGGTGGAGGACAACGTCGATCCCTTCGAATACCTGCGGCGGCGGTGGTCCCTGCATCGGATCCCACTGGACGATCTGGCCCGCCAGCGTGCCAAGGGCCGCCTTGGCCCTCGACGGATTGCGGGAAAGCACGACGGGGCCGTCGAGCAGACGCAGAAGCCTCGGTCCTACGAAGCCCGTTGCGCCAGTCACCAGTGCTTTCATCGTCTCACCCTCGAGAATATGGATCGGCCCGTTCAGCCTGCCTGGAGAGCCTGACGTTTATCAGTCTCAAGAGCGGCGGAAGCAGTATAAACAAACGTCTCCGCTACAGTCCCTACCGCATTTTCTTCCATCCTAGACCGCACGCCGTGCCCGCCTACCCACCCCGCCGGTCGTTGCCTGCACGGATCGTGCCCAAGGCCGGGCTGCGGCGTGATCTGTGGGTGACCACCGCCGACGCGGCGGCCTTCAGCCTGATGGTCGGCTGTGGTGAGACCTATATCCCCGCCTTCGCCCTGGCGCTGGGACTCGGCCCGGTGGCGGCGGGCATGACGGCCAGTGTGCCGGTGCTCGTGGGGGCGATCTTCCAATTGATCACCCCGCTGGCCGTGGCCCGTCTGGGCACGAACCGCGGCTGGTGCATCGCCTGCACGACGGTGCAGGCGTTGAGCTTCGTGCCGTTTGCGGTCTGGGCGATCCGCGGCCATGCAACGCTTGCGGAACTCCTCGTTGCGGCCAGCGTCTACTGGGCAGCCGGCATGGCGGGCGCCCCGGCCTGGAATACCTGGATGGGCACACTGATCCCGGAGGGGATGCGGACGGCCTACTTCGCCAACCGCAATCGGCTCGGGCAGTTCGGCGTCTTCGTCGGCTTCGTTCTGGGAGGCCTCATCCTGCAGTGGGGCGAGAGCAACGACCTCACGCTCCTGGCCTTTGCGGGACTCTTCATCGCCGCCGGCATCTGCCGCCTGGTCTCCACCCTGATGCTGGTGAATTGCCGGGAGTTCACCCGACCAACTGCGGCCGACCCAAGCGACGAACAAGAAACGTCGGTGAACGGCAACGGAGCGTTCGCGTGGGTGCGCAACCTCGGCCGCACTGTCCGACGGCTGGCCGACTCACCTTCCGGCCCACTCGTCACCTATCTCTGCTGCCTCGTCTTCACGGCGCAGTTTTCCGCGCCCTACTTCACTCCCTACATGCTCCGCGAGCATGGTTTTTCCTATCACGCCTTCATGCTGGTGGTGGCGACGGGCTTTCTTTCCAAGGCGCTATTCCTGCCGAGCCTCGGCCGGCTTGGCTCGCGGATCGGTTCGCTCGGCCTTCTCTGGGTGGGCGGGATTTCTGTCATTCCGCTCTCCACCCTCTGGCTGTTCTCGGCCGATGTCAGCTATCTCGTGGCCGTGCAGGTGCTCGCCGGCTGCTGCTGGGCCTGCTGGGAGTTGGCAGTGGCGCTGATGTTCTTCGACGCCGTGCCCCACCGCGACCGGACCGGCGTGATCACGGTCTACAATCTTGGCCTCGCCATCGCCACCGTCGCAGGCGCGGCGACCGGTGGCCTGTTGCTCCGCACACTCGGCGAGGACAGCCGGGCCTACGTGACGGTCTTTGCCGTCTCGAGTCTACTGCGGCTGGCCACCGTGCCACTGCTCCGCCTGGTCCGCATGCCGAACCGGGCAGCCCCGTCCCGGCCGTGACGTCAGCCCGCGGGGAACCTCGCCTCGTTGGCAATGCTGTCGAGGAACGTGCGGGCGCGGCCATAGTCGCCCGCCGAATAGTTGTTGACGTTCTCCTTGAGGACGTCGATGAACTTCGAAATAGTCTGTTGAATCTGCTGGTACTGCTCGTACTGCATACTGCCGCCAGACGACGCCCTGTCCGCGAAGAGTTTGTTGAGTTCGTCACGGTAAGGAGCAAATTGGGCGGAAGTCAGTGCCAGCGGGTATTCGATGTGGCCGGTGACCGGGTCGAGTTGCGTCGAGCCAAGCCTAGGCGGCAGCCCCATCCTCGCCATGCGGATCATCTGCTCGTGGGTCACAGGAGGCCCATCCTCTGCAGCCCTCGCCTCACGGTTGGTCTTCCGCATTTCGAAGTAGGTCTCCGTCCACCGCATGCGATTCTGCATCTCGAGGGTCTTGGCCTCCTGCCAGTTCTTCGCGGCCTGGGAGTTCTCGAGGTTTTGGTAGCCCTGAGCCCGCATCATTTCCGACATGCCATAGGAGGCTGCCTGGCCAGCGGTGGAGGCGTAGCCACCGCGGTTGAAGCCAAAGCCGCCACCCCACTGGGCGGGGCTGACCGCGGGCCAGATCAGAGTGATCGTGCCTATGGCCACTGCGACGGCGAGCGGCAGTAAAGAGCGGGTTCGAGTGCGGGCATGAGGAAGGTACGTCATGGTCGTCCTCGTCGGCAGACGGAAGCGGGGGTGCAACTCAGCACCGTCCTCTGAAACAATCATATACTGATGTATTCGAAAAACCGCCACGAGTATACTCTCACCGGTCGGTGGAGACGACAGCGGTTTGCCCTTGTTTCCACGCGAGTGGGTGTTCACTCGACTCGGTTCTCTCGATCTCTTTTTCTCCTCTTGTCCCTCCTTTTTTGGGAGCCTGTTGCGATGAGCCGCGTGCCGTCGATTCAGTGGTTCGGAGTCTTGTGTGGGATCGCCTTGGTGGGCTGTTCCAATGCTACGCCGCCGCAGCCCAAGCCTGAGCCGCCGAAGGCGGTGGCTGTTGCGCCTGTCGAGCCAGCGAAGGTCGAGCCAGCGGCAGAGCCGGCACCGCAAGCCGTTCCGGTAGCCGCCGCCCCGGCAGCGACGCCCGAAACAAAACAGCCTGCCGCTGGACAGGTCGCCGCTGGTGCCACGCCCGCCGATCCGCTCGCGGCGTTGCGGCAGACGCTCGCCGCCGCAGCCGACGAAGATGCCCGCGTGCTGGTGATCGACGACATTGCCAAACTCGGCCAGAATGCCAAGGGAGCGCTTGCCGATCTCATCAAGGCCACCGCGGACGTAGACCCGCGGACCCGCTGGCACGCCACGCGGGCAATCGGCATGGTTGGCGAGGATGCCCTGTCGGCGATGCCGGTGCTGCTTGGACTTCTGGCAGATACAGATCCCATGGTCGCCACGCAGTCGGCCGCTGCGATCGGCCTCATCCGCGAAGACGACGGTCGGAAAGACATCCCTGCGGCGGACGCTCAGGTCTATGCCAGCGCGGTCGATCCGCTCATCAAGTCCACCACGCACCCCGATGCCCGCGTGAGGCGGTCGGCGGTTCGCACCCTCCGGCGTCTCGCCCCTTCAGTTGAGCAGTTGGCGCCGCTGCTCAGCAAGCAACTCGCCGACGTCGATCCATCGGTCGTTATGCCCGCGCTCCAAACGCTGGCCGACATGGACGACGATGCGGTGCCCTTTCTGCTCGAAGCGCTCAATCAGCCCAAGTCGCGGTACTGGGCCACCATCGCTCTGGCCGAGATTGGCCCAGAGGCCGCGCCCGCGGTGGACTCGCTCGCCCGACTCGCCGCCGAGGGCGAGACAGAGGAACGGATGCAGGCATTGCTTGCGTTGGCGGCGATCGGCGAGAAGGCGGCAACGGCTTCGCCCGTGATGGTGCAGGCGCTCGAGTCGGATAACAATTCGGTGCATTTTCCCGCCGCTTTTGCCCTCGGTAGCGTGCGGGCGACCGATGCCGATGCTGCGCTCGATAAGGCCGCTGCCGGCGATGATCCATTCCTGGCAGAGGTCGCCTGTTGGGCCCGGGCCCGTATCCACCCCGACGACAAGGCATTGGTCGATGAAGCCGTGAAGCGGCTCCGCAAGGGCCTCCACAGCGATCGGCCGAACGAACGCGCGGCCGCCACGTCGGGCCTCTCCGATCTCGCAGAAAAACTCGAAGAGCCGGTCCGCCGGGAGTTGGCGGGCGAATTTGCCGATCTGTTGTCCGACCCTGTCCCGGACGTGGGCATCGGTGGCGGTGGCGCCCTGATCCGCTTGGGGGCCACGGCCGTCGACACGCTTCGTGAGAGGCTTGCAGACCCCGCACTGCGCGGTCGGGTGCTGGAGATCCTGGGGGCGATCGGGCCGGCGGCCACACCAGCTGTTGACGACATGATCAAGTCGCTTGACGACGCTGATCCAGCCGTCCGGGGCGATGCGGCCGTGGCGCTCGCCGCCATCGGGCCCGATGCAGCCGCCGCCGTCCCCTCCCTGACGAAGATGCTGGTCGACGAGGCTGCGCCAGCGGCAAGGTTTCCCGCGGCCTACGCCTTGGGCCGTATCGGCCCGGCGGCCAAGCCGGCCTTGGAGCAACTACGGGCATTGACGGAGTCGCCCGACGAGGTGATGGCAACGGTGGCCCTGTGGTCAACGCTTAAAATCAGTCCGGAGGACAGGTCGCTGTTCGCGCAGGCCATCCCTGCCTTGCGAAAAGCGGTCCGTGCCGAGCGGGAGATCGTCCGGCTGGAGGCTGCGGTAGCCCTGGGAGAGATTGGGGCCGCTGCCGAGTCCGCGATCCCGGTCCTGGAACTCGTCTCCGAGGAAGATCCGTCGAAGCCGGTTCGGGCTGCGGCCGCTGCCGCCCTCGCAAAGATCAGGGGCGAAATCCAGGACGGGAACAGGGGCGGTTGACGCCTGCGGGCCCGCAGGGCCTGCCCGCGACCACTCGGAGTCGGCAAGGTATGACGGCGGCGCTAGTGCTGTCTTCAGCCGCAGGCCACCGTTGACCGACCCTACACTGATGGAAATCCATCCTCTCGAAAGCCCAGCCTCCTTTGGAGGGGAATGTTTCGGAAGGGGGGTTTTCGGAGCGGGGGTGTGGTCATCGAGGGCCGGCGGCGGGGGGTAGCAATGGCTAACTATGGACTGTTTCGCAGACTGTGGCTGACATGGCTCTCGCAGCCGGCAGGGGAGCGGCCTCTTTACCGACACATCCTGCGGACCCCTCCCAAGCGGATTATCGAACTTGGCGTCGGCACGCTGCGTCGGACAGAACGCATGCTCGGGCTCCTGCGATCGGTCCATCCCGGGGTCGATCGGCACTATGTGGGCCTCGACCGGTTCGAGGGCCGTCTCCCGGAGGATCCGCCGGGCGTGACGTTGAAGCAGGCGCACCAGCGGCTGCACGGCCTGGGGCGGGTGCAGCTCGTGCCGGGCAATGTCGATACCTCCCTGTCGAGGCTCTGCAATCATCTGGGGGCGTTTGATCTGGTGCTGATTTCCGCCGACAACGACCCGCGGTATCTCGATCGCTGCTGGTTCTTCATCCAACGGATCGTCACGGGCGAGACGGCCATCTTTGCCGAGTCGAGCGTGGGCGGCGGCGGGTGGACTCCCGTTCTGAAGGCCCGCGTCGACGAACTGGCTGCGAAGACGGTTCTGAGACGCGCTGCGTAGCAGGCGGTGGCGGGGCTGGGGGCCGGGGGCTACATTGGGTGCAGCCTTACCCACCATCCCAGCCCCCACCTTCCCACCCGATGTCTTCCACGCCTCGCACGCTGCTCGACAAGATCTGGGACTCCCACGTCGTCTGCACGCCCCCCGGCGAACTGCCGCTTCTCTACATCGACCGCCACCTCGTGCACGAGGTGACCAGCCCGCAGGCGTTCGAAGGACTGCGGCTGGCCGGCCGCCCTGTCCGCCGGCCGGAGGCGACCTTCGCCACGCCCGACCACAACATCCCCACGACCGATCGGCGTCTTCCGATCGCCGACCCGATTTCCAAGCAGCAGATCGACACGCTCCGCAACAACTGCCGCGAGTTCGGCGTGCGGCTCTTCGATCTGGGCGATGCCGACCAGGGCATCGTGCACGTGATCGGCCCGGAACTGGGAATCACGCAGCCCGGCATGACGATCGTCTGCGGGGACAGCCACACCGCCACCCACGGCGCCCTGGGGGCACTTGCCTTCGGCATCGGCACGAGCGAGGTGGAGCACGTGCTCGCCACGCAGACACTGCGACAGGCCAAGCCGAAGTCGCTCGAACTGCGGGTCGAGGGATCGCTGCACCCGGGCGTCACCGCGAAGGACCTCGTGCTCTACCTGATCGGCAGGCTCTCCACCGAGGGGGGCACGGGCCATGTGATCGAATACACCGGTCCCTGCATCCGCCGCCTCGGCATGGAGGAGCGGATGACGGTCTGCAACATGTCGATCGAGGCAGGAGCGCGGGCCGGCATGATCGCCCCGGACCAGATCACCTTCGACTATCTGCGTGGCCGGGACTACGCACCCCGGAACTTTGATCGAGCCGTGGCGGAGTGGGAACGCTTTCCCGGCGATCCCGACGCGGTGTTCGACCGCGTCGAGATCTTCCAGGGGGGCGATGTCGTGCCCCAGGTCACCTGGGGCACCAATCCCGCTCAGGTGGTGGGCATCGATGCCACCGTGCCCGATCCCACAGCCTTCGGCGATCCCAACGAACGGGAAAGCGGGAGCCGGGCCCTCGACTACATGGGGCTCAGGGGCGGCACGAAGATCGTTGATATCCCGCTCGACAGGGTCTTCATCGGCTCCTGCACCAACAGCCGCATCGAAGACCTCCGCGCCGCGGCCAGCGTGGTCCGTGGTTACCGGGTGGCGCCGACCGTCCATGCGATGGTCGTGCCCGGCAGCGGACGCGTGAAGCGGCAGGCGGAGCAGGAGGGACTCGACCGCGTGTTCCGCGACGCTGGCTTCGAATGGCGGGAGGCTGGCTGCAGCATGTGCCTGGGCATGAACCCCGACACGCTCACCCCCGGCCAACGCTGCGCCTCGACGAGCAACCGCAACTTCGAGGGCCGTCAGGGCAAGGGGGGCCGCACGCACCTCGTCTCGCCCGCGATGGCGGCGGCGGCTGCCGTCACCGGCCACTTTACCGACATCCGACACTGGCTCTATCGCTGAACACGCTCGCTGAACACGCTCACTGAACAATTTGGGGCACCGCAGCCTCATTCCATCCATGCAACCATTCATCAACCACACAGGCGTCGTCGCCTCGCTCGATCGGGCCAACGTCGATACCGACCAGATCATTCCCAAGCAGTTCCTCAAGCGGATCGAGCGGACCGGTTTCGGCCAGTTTCTCTTTTTCGACTGGCGGTTTCTGCCCGACGGGTCGCCGAACCCCGCATTCGAACTCAACCAGCCGATCGTCGCGGGAGCGAGTGTGCTCCTGGCCCGCCGCAATTTCGGCTGCGGCTCGAGCCGCGAGCATGCGCCCTGGGCCTTGGCCGACTACGGCTTCAAGGTCGTGATCGCGCCGACCTTCGCTGACATCTTCTTCAATAACTGTTTTCAGAACGGCATGGTTCCGATCCGCCTCGCGGAGGAGGACGTCGAGGAACTCTTCCGCAGGGCGAGGGCGGCGGAGGCGGCAGGGGGGCCCTATCGGCTCCATGTCGATCTGCCCTCCTGCACGGTGAGCGATGATGCCGGGTTTTCCCGCCCGTTCACGGTTGACCCGTTCCGCAAGCGATGCCTGCTCGAAGGCCTCGACGACATTGCCCTGTCGCTTCAGCATGTTGACGCCATCGCCGCCTGGGAGGCGGCCCATGCCGCGCCGGCCGGGGAGTGATCGCCATGGGATTTTTTCCCTGGGCTCGGGCTGGCTGGCTGGCATTGGCCTGCAGTCTTTGTGTTGACGCGGCCGTCGCGGCTGCGGCCGCCCCGCAGCGGACCGACCTCATCACCGACATGCCTGCGGCCGGTGATCTGGCGGCACCCACCAACGGCCAGACGCTCTACGTGCTCGATGAGGCAAGCGGTGAGGTCATGGCCATCGATCCGTTCGATCCGGCCGCCAAACGTTGGACGGCGGTATCGGCTGGCCCGCGGACGGATTCCGGCACCGACACGCTCGCCATCAGCTGCATCGACACGAGCATGCTCGCCATGCTCTGCCGCAGCCGGGACGGCTGGTCGTTGCAGACGCATCGGCTTCAGCCTGGCACGGCCGCCGATCCCGCCAAGCCCGCGCAGACCGTGGTGATCGGCAGGGCCAACGACGCTCCGGCGGCAGCCGCCACCGGCGCGAAATCCCCCGAAGACGACCGGGCCTGCCTGGCCATCAGCCCGTCTCGTGACTGGCTGGGCGTCTGCGGCCTGCCGGCGCCGCTGCCCGCGGTGATGCGGGCGCCGATCGCGGGGGCGAGAATCGGCGGGGTCTCGGCCCGTGCCTGCCCTGTCCTTCCCGCAGGCATGCGGCCCACCGCAGCAACGATCAGCATGGCCGAGGAGTTCGTGCTCTTCGCCACAGATCGGGCGGGCGTCCAGCCTGCGGCCGGGAGCGTCTTCGTGTCGTTTTATCTGCCCCCCGATCCCCGCCGGTTGCTGCATCTCGACACGTCACTCCCCCGTGTGCTCGACGCGGCCTTCTGCCGCGCGGACGGCACGCTGTGGGTGGTCGGCGGCGGACCGCGGGGTGAAATTGGCTCGGCATCGGCCGACGTCGCACCCGAAGGGCTCTGGCGGATCGACGCCGTGATGCGGAAGGGCCGCCAGTCGGCGGAGGCCGTCTGCGTGGCCCGCCTGGAGGCCGCCCGCGCGGTCGTCTGTCTTTCGGAGCGTGCCATCATCGTGACGCACGGCCGTGAAACCCGCACCGTATCGCGGATCGATCCGACCCAGCCTGCGAGCACACCATGACGCCCCAGCCCAGCCGCCGTGAGAAGATCGAAGCCCTTCTGCGGGACGATCCCGACGATGTTTTTCTCAGGTACAGCCTCGCTCTCGAGATGGAGGCTGCCGGGGAATGGGAGGCTGGTCTTGAGATCCTCGAGGCGCTCGCCCGGGGAGTGCCCCCGTATGTGCCGGCATTTCAGATGGCCGCGCAGCACCTCGTGGCCCGCCAGCGGATCGACGAGGCCCGCCGCACGCTCCGCGAGGGGATCGAGGAGGCACGGCGACAGGGCAAGGCCCACGCCGCTGGCGAAATGTCTGAACTCCTGATGAGTCTGGGCGAGGCGGGTGAAGGGTAGGCGCCTGCCGACAAGCCCCTCACGCCATCACAGGCACGGGCTCTGCCGATTCGGCGCCGCGGGTGATCACGAATCCCATCTCCTCGATCATCTTGTAATCGGCCTCAGGCAACTGGCCCTTCGTGGTCAGGTAGTCGCCCACGAACATCGAGTTGGCCGCGTAGAGCCCCAGCGGCTGCAGGGTGCCCAGGTGGATTTCCCGTCCGCCGGCGATGCGGATCTCCGCCGTCGGGTTGAGCATCCGCATCATCGCCAGGCCGCGAAGGCAGTCGCGGGGGCTGACACGGTTGTTGCCCTCCAGCGGCGTGCCGTCGATCGCGTTGAGGAAGTTGAGCGGGATCGACTCCACGCCGAGGCTGCGGAGCTCCATCGCCATGTCGATCAGGTCGTCGTGCGTTTCACCCATTCCCATGATGCCGCCGCTGCAGAGTTGCAGGCCCGCAGCGCGGCAGGCTGCCAGCGTCGCGATGCGGTCGCCGTAGGTGTGGGTCGAGCAGACCTCCCCGTAAAACCGCTCGCTGGTGTTGAGATTGTGGTTCACCTTGTCGACGCCGGCCGCCGCCAGCCGCTGCGCCTGCTCCGGCGACAGCAGCCCCAAGCAGGCACAGATGTTGAGATCGTACTGCTGCTTGATCTCGGGCACGATCTTGCAGACGAAGTCGATCTCCCGCTCCGACGGGCCGCGGGCCGAGATCACGATGCAGAACGTCTTCGACTGCCGTTCGGCGGCGAGCTTCGCAGCCTCCAGCAGCTTGGGAGCGGAGAGGAGGTTGTAGCGGGGGATTTCAGCGTCGGAGACCTTCGACTGCGAACAGTAGCCGCAGTCTTCCGGGCACAGGCCGCTCTTGGCGTTCATCAGAAAGAAGAGTTGGACGGTGTTGCCGAAGGAGCGGTGCCGCACCCGCCAGGCGGCGGCCAGCACGTCGAGCAGTTCGACGTCGGACGACTCGAGGATCGCCCGGGCGTCGTCGCGGTCGATCGTGCCGCCGGAGAGCACGCGGGTGGCCATGGCATGCCAACGGCTGGTATGGACGGGAACTTCCTGGGCGACTGACATGCTGACTGCTCCGAGCTCGAAAGAGGGAAATAGGCTTGGGGGAGAATGGCGAACCGGGGGGCCATGCACAAGGAATGTATGCGATAGGGAGGGGGTTTGCCAAAGCTGGCGGTGGCGTCGCGCGGCATTCCCGGCCGCAACCCGCACAAGGTCTGAGGGGGGGACGACCGATACAAGCCGTAGGAGTCTCGTGATCCCTGCTTCCATGAGGTCGAAGGCATGTTCCACTCGCGCTTGGCAGAAGCCACCCTGATCGGCTGCCTGACCGCCCTCGCAAGCTTTTGTGCGCTGAGCGCCAGCGCCGGAGAGACCTATTCCATCGTGGCGCAGTCGAATCGATTCTCGGCGGCCACGGGACGCCGACCCCTGTCGGAGCGGATCGCCGCGGCCAACCTGCCGATCATCGCGGAGATGACCGCCACGCCTCCGCAGGCAGCCGCTCGCCAGAGCAGGCAAGACACACCGGCCCACGCAGACGCGGCGGCGGCATCGGAAAACATGGCTGTGGCAGCGGTCCAAGTCGATCAGGAACTTGTCGTGGCTCCGGAGCCGCCGCCGCGGCACGCCGTCACGCCGCCCGTGCTGTGGCCCTTCGGTACGAAGCGGACGGCGACCACTGCGCAGCGGCCCAGCGCTGCGTCCAAGCAGGCGGTGGCCACCGGGAAGGCCACGAATGGGAAGACCACGACGGCTGCAACCCAGCCCGTGGCAGGGGGGAAAAACGCGACCGCGGGCCGTGACGTCCAGCGTCAGGCCGACGCGAGATCGAGCGGGAAGGGATTGAGCAATTCGAGCCCCGCCTCGGTGAGAAGGTAGTGGTCTCGATCCGTATCCCGGACCTGAGAGATCGCGGACCTGAAAGCTGGATCGGTCAGTCGAGTTTGGAGAGCAGGCTCGAGTCGAAGGGTGGAAACTGCGGATCGATCCGTTCGAGGGTGGTTCGCAGCAATCTGGCCACCACGAGGTTGCGATACCATTTCTTGTCTGACGGCACGATGTGCCAGGGAGCCTCCTCCGTGTTGCACTGCGTGAGTGCGTCGTCGTACGCCTTCTGGAAATCGTCCCAGAGTCGCCGGTCCTCGATGTCGCTCGGGCCGAGCTTCCACTGCTTTGTCGGATCGTGGAGCCGATCCTCCAGCCGCTGCCGTTGTTCCTTGTTGCTGATGTGCAGGAAGCACTTCACGATCGTGACATTGCCATCGCGGAGCAGTTTTTCGAAGGCGTTGATCTGGGCATACCGCTCCTTCCAGACATTCTTGGGCACGAGTTTCCGCACGCGAACAACCACCACGTCTTCATAGTGGGAGCGATTGAAGATGCCGATGCGGCCGTGAGCGGGCACGGCCGCGTGCACCCGCCAGAGGAAGTCGTGGGAGAGTTCCAGGGCACTGGGGGCCTTGAAGCTCTTCACGTCGAGGCACTGCGGGCTCACGCCGCTGGCGATCATGCGGATCGTGCCGTCCTTGCCGGAGGTGTCGATGCCCTGCAGCACGACGATGACCGCCCGCTTCGCCTCCGCGAACAGCCGGTAGGCCAGTTCGTCGAGTTTGTCGCAGTGTTTACGAGTCTCGGCCTCGGCAGCGGTGCGGTCGAGGTCCTCGTGGTAGTCGGCATCGAAATCCGCCAGTCGGATATCGCGTCCGGCGGGTAGGGTGAGTGGCTGGGGCATGAACGGCCTCACAAGGGTGGCCGAACAATCTACCAGACCACGGCCGTCGTGCGGGCTCCCCGAATGCCCTCCGCTCGCTCGGCGGTCCTTCCATCCAAGCCCGCAGCGCAAGCAAGGGAATGCGGACTGCCGGCCAAGCGGCGCGACGGCATGCAAAGCTTCAGCGGGCAGCCGTGCCATAGAACATGGCCCGCGAGCTCACCGACCGCTGTCGGCGGCGCATGGGGCGGGGCGGGGCGATCATGCGGGAGTCGAGCAGATCGGCGATCAGGTTTTGATCCTCGGGGCGTCCGGCCAAGCCCTCAACATCCCCCTCCATCTCCTGCTCGAACCCCAGCACCTCAGCGATCAGCGCGATCGTGCGGACGCGAACCTCGCACGGCGTTTCCCCCACGGTGACGACATACCGGGCGGCCTCGCCGCAGTCACACTTGACGGTGGCGGCGGTGGCAAGGCTGGTGGTGGCGTTCATCGGATGGGCCTCCTGCGTTGGCAAAAGCTGCAAATCGTTTTGCTCTGAAAACATACAACGCACATTGCGTGCCAATGCCCAAAAAAGCTCGACGCCACTGTTCAGGGCAGCCCATGACCGTCAGGATTGCCCAATCGCGCCAGTGTGACGAGGCTGCTTGAAAGAATTACCGCAACCGTGCCTTTGGGCTGCAACTGGTGCGTGGCCCCGGCCTGCTACTCCGTCGGGCTGCGTATCTTTTCGTCGAGCATCTTGTCGCGGATCGTGGCCGCCAGCTCGTAATTTTCAGCCCGGATCGCCTCGGCGAGCTGCTCGTCGAGCGTGCGGCCCACCTCGTACCGCTGCCGGACGCTCTCCCGCATCTCGAGGAGCCGCTTCACGAGTTCGTCCTCGTCGTACTGTTCGGCCGCGTCATAACGGGCAAACAGATCCCGGAACTGGCCCAGTCCACGGTTGATCTCGCCGATCGCCGCCTCCGGCCCCGACTCCTGCAACGCTGCAAGGGACGCGGCCTGCACCCGGTGGAACAGCACGAACGGCCGATACTGCTCATGTGAGAGCGTCCATTCTTCGTCCGGAGAATGCTCCCGCACGAAATCCATGAAGGCAAGGCTGTGGTCGGCGTCTTTGGCGGCCCGACGATATTCACGCAGCGACAGCCAGCAGAGCCGCCGGTGGTAATACTGCACGAATTCTCTGTCCGCCTCGGCACACTGCTCCTTTGACAGCCGGAACGAACCACCCTCGCGGATCACCTCACTGACGAGGTAGTCGTAGTAGGTCTCGGCGCCATGCGGCCGCAGGCCATCCGGCCGCAGGTCGGTTTCCATCTGCAGCAGACCCATGTCCACCCGCATTTGGAGCACCTCGCGGCCATTGCGTGCCTTCACCAATCGCGCGTTGACCTCACCGGGCTGGAAATCCCAGTTCTTGAGGAGGGTATCGATGTCGCGGGTCGCTGCCATGGGGTCGCACTCCTTCCCGGTCAAGCCAGACTGCGGCGTTCTTGCCACTCGGAGGGATTATACCAGCGTCGATCGACCAAAGTTTCGGGCCAGAAAAGGACTCTCTTTGAGCCCATTCAGCCGGGGTTCATTCAGTCCTCTGTCCGGCGGCGAAGCCTCTTGGTCTCGGACCGACGGTGCTTGGAGTCGAGCCGCTGGCCTTTCGCGGCGCGGGGCGTCGTGGAGCCGCGGCGGGTCTTCGGCACGATCAGCGCCCGCTCCAGGAGGTCCGCCAGTTTTTCAAGGCAGTCGGCGACGTTTCGAGACTGGTCGCGGTGCCGCTGGCTGGAAATCACGAGCGTCCCGTCGCTGGTGAGACGGGCCCGCTCACGCTGGAGCAGCCGTCGCCGCACGTCGTCTGGCAGATGCGGGGAATGAACCGCATCGAAACGGAGCATCGCCTTGCTGCTGGTGCGATTGACGTGCTGACCACCCGGTCCGCTGCTCCGCGTAAACTGCCACTCCAGCGCCGCCGCGGGGATCAGCAGTTGACCAACACGGACTTCTTTTTCCTTGGACATGATGCGGTCGCGTGGAGAGTGATAGGACCTTCAGTGTTTTACACCGGGATTCATCAGATGACGAAACGGATGTTGAATCGACTGTCTCTCGTCGCGTTGGTGGCCATGGCTCTGGCTGCGGGACACGTGGTCGCCCAAGAGCCGGGGTCGGTGCCTCGGTCGGCAACAGAGCGGCACTCTCCGTCGGTGGCCGATCTCTGGACCCGGCCTGGAGAGGACTGGGGCACGTTCCTCGGTCCCACGGGCAATGGACGCAGCGGCCTGAAGGGCATGACGGTGCCATGGCCAGCGGGTGGGCCTCGAATCGTCTGGCACAGCGAACTCGGTGAGGGCTATTGCGGCCCCGCCGTGGCTCAGGGGAGATGCGTGATCTGCGACCGGGTGGGGCAGGAGATCCGTATCCGCTGCCTCAACGCCGAAACGGGACGAGAACTCTGGCAGGAGCGATATCCCACCAACTACGTTGACACGTTCGGCTACGACGGCGGACCGCGGGCGGCGGCGGTGATCGTCGAGGATGCCGTGATCACGTTTGGCCCCGAGGGACGGCTCGAATGCCGAAGCCTGGCCGACGGCGCGAGCCGTTGGCAGGTCGACACCTCCGCGGCGTATCACGTGGTGAGGAACTTTTTCGGCGTCAGCGCCGCGCCGCTGGTGGTGGATGTCGGAGGGAAGCGGCTGGTGGTCGTGCAGGTCGGCGGCAGCCCCGCGGGATCCGCGCCGCCGTCGCCGGAGAGGCTCGACCTCGTCAAAGGGCTCGACAGCGGACTCGTGGCCTTTGAACTTGCCACTGGCCTGGAGTGCTGGCGGTCGAGCGACCAACTCGCCAGCTACAGCACGCCGGTGCGGGCGACCCTGGACGGCCGGGACAGCATCCTCGCCTGGATGCGGGATCGGTTCCTCGTGGTCGATCCGGCCACGGGCGGCGTGCGGGCCGATTTTCGCTGGCGGGCCGACGAACTGTTCAGCGTCGTCGCTGCCAGCCCGGTGGTTGCTGGCAACGAGGTGCTGCTGTCGGAGACCTACGGACCGGGGAGCGTGCTTCTGGCCGTCACTGCGGCGGGCCTACAGCCAGTTCGTCGGGATGCCGCCGGCAGCCGCCCCAATCGCAGCCTCAAGTCCCACTGGGCCACGCCGGTGTTCCATAACGGCCATCTCTACGGCTCGAGCGGCCGCAACGCCGGCGATGCCTTGCTTGTGTGTGCCGACTGGAAGACGGGCGCTATCCGCTGGAGTGAGCCAGGCCTCGGCAGGTCGAGCCTGACAAGCGTCGAAGACCACCTGATCGTGCTCGGCGAGTTCGGCGATCTCGTGCTCGTGAAGGCCACGCCTGACGCCTACACGGAGGTGTCGCGGGCGCGGCTCGTCGCGGCTGCGACAGACACGCAGAATGCCACCCGCCAGACCACTGACAGTCCTGGCGGCACGCAGGACACCGGTGTCGAACTGCTCGTGGCACCGTGCTGGGCCGCACCGGTGATTGCCCACGGGTATCTCTATGTGCGCGGTCAGGGTCGGCTCGTCTGTCTCGACCTGCTGCCCTCGAAGACCAACTGATCCAACACAGACTGATCCAACACAGACTGATCCAATACAGACAGATAGCAGACCACCTGATCACTGTTCAGTCATGCCGGAAAACACTCGCCTGCCGCGTTGTCAAGACTGAAAGGCGGTGCATGCCAGCACCGTTCCGACTCCGCGACGCATCCCCTTCTCGCGGCGGGAAGCGGCGGCAAACAGGAGGCTCGATCTTCTCTAGACAGTCTGCGCACGACCGTTCCATACTTTCGCCCTTCAACGGTTCGGGTCAAAGTTTCGGGCGGTCGCCGTGCAGGAGAAGACGAGAGTATGTTTCATGTGGCCATCAGTCAGCTGACGACATCACGCTGCGAACTTGCTGAAGAGATCGCCCGCCTTGCCGATCATGGTTTTGATTGCCTGTCGCTGTGGCGGGCCAAGCTTTCCGATCTCGGGCCGGCGGCCGCAGCTTCGCTGCTGACCAGCGCTGGCATGAGGGTGTCGAGCCTGCAGTGGGTGGGTGGCTTCACGGGCGGCGACGGCCGCACATTTGCGGAGAGCATTGACGACGCCGCCGAGGCGATCGAAACGGCTGCCGCAGTCGGATCGCCCGTGCTGGTGGTCCACAGCGGCTGCCGCGGCGGACACACCCGGGCCCACGCCCGCCGCCTACTCGTCCAGTCCCTGCAGGCGCTCGCTCCGATCGCGGGGGCGGCCGGTGTCACGTTGGCTGTCAAGCCGATGCACGCTGTGGCGGCCTCAGGCTGCAGCTTCCTGACGCGGCTCGTTGATGCCTTGGAGTTGGTCGAAGATGCCGCCGATCCAGCCATCCGTCTGGCCGTTGATCTCTGGCAGTTTGGGGATGATCCGGAACTGCTGCCGCTGATTCCGCGTCTGGCCGCGGTGACGGCGCTCGTTCAGGTGGCCGACCGCGAAGGCCCGCCCACGGCCGAACTGGAGCGTCTGCCGGTAGGCCGCGGTTCGCTGCCGCTGGAATCGCTGGTGCTGGCCTTCGTCGATCACGGATATGGGGATCACGGATTCGGTGGCGACTTCGAGTTGGATCCAGTCGGCGAAACCGTGGTCGCGTTGGGCTACGACCGCGTGCTGGAAGAGGCCCGTCGCGTCGCCGACGCCTGGACCATGGCCGTTGAAGAGCGACTGCTGTGGAACCGCGCGACGGCTGCCGTATGGCAGGCAAACCGCCTTCAGTTCCGCTCAGCGGGGTCGCGCAGGTCCCAGGCCTCGAGCCAGACCGTCTCCCGCGGCTGAAGCTGGAAATCCCGCCGGAGCTTCTGGTCAAAATCGTCCATGTGGGCGGCGCCGTAGAAGATGGCAATCTTCGTTCGCCCCTTGGCGATCTGCTCCGTGAGGACTTCGAGCGCGGCCGCATTGCGGTCGGTGATCAGCGACGATCCCTCCTCTCCGCCGAAGGCTGCCGTGAGCACCTCCATGTCGGTGAACTGCTCCGCCATCAGTCGCCGCAGCCGAAGTTCGCGATTGTTACCAAAGAGGATGCCGAAGATGTCACTGAAGCCGACATCGCCACCCGGCTGTTTTCCCGCCCGATCGGCGCGGGCCGTGCTCTCCCGCATCACCCGGGAAAACATCGACCACCACGATTCGCCCCGCTTGGCCATTGCAGCATCGAATTCCTTGGGCGACAGGTCGGCATGCACGAAGTTCTTGGCCGTGTAGTCGATCTGGTCGAGTTGGAATTCGAGTCCGAGCATCTTTGTCAGTCCCTGCTGGGCGTTGCCGATCGCTCCCGAGGGCTTGCGGCCCGGCTTGGGCACGCGGGCATTGTCGGGGGCGACGAGTTCGTAGAGCACGGCGTCGTAGTCGGCGAAGAGCCTGTCGAGCGTGTCGTAATACTGACGGCTGCCGAGGTGCACGGCGCCAATCAGGTCAACCGTGAGTGGTTCCGCTCGGCCTGCGGCAGCGGCCGCCTGCGGCGTCTCCACATAGGTGGCGATTGCCGTTTCGAGCGCCAGCGGCTTGCGGGCGGAGTCGCGGGTGATCCTGAGAAAATCATGCTCCTGTTCGGCCTGTCGCCCAGCAGCTGGAGCGGCGGCCCGGTCGGCCCGAGGTTCCGCCGCCTGTGCCGGCACCGCCATGACAAGCATGACAAGCATGACAAGCAAGACAAACCAGGCAAGAAACGTAACCGCGGCAGTCCCCGCCGCGTGGCTGGGCTTCGTCCCGACAGGAAAGAGCCTGAATGTGCTCGGCATGGAATGGTCTCCGGCGTGGGGATCCCGGCGAAGAGGGATGGAGCAGGGGGTCCCTGCAACATACCCGAGTCTGCCCCGCCCGCCAGTCTTTTCGGCTTCAACACGAAAATCCCGCACATCCGGCAGAGTCTGCCAAGTTTCGTCAACTCGGCTCACCAGCACGACCGATACCGAAGGAGCAATCCGCATCGGCGGAAAACAGGCTCCTGCTCCCCAGGACACTAAAGCGATGGTCACGAAGCAGCGGTTCAAGCGTCTGGTGGCTCTGGTTCTCGTAGTGGCTCACAGCCTTGTGGCGGGCATGCCCGTTCATGCCGGCGACTGGATGCCCATGCTGCCGAGCCAAGATTTCTACGACTTCCAGCTGTTCGCCCCGCCGGACCTGCAGGACTACGAGATCTACCCCGAGCCGAGCGAGGGGATCTTCTTCAACTACGACCGTCTCTACTGGGGCATCACGCCGCCCCGCGTGGCTGGCGTGGGGACGACGCAGAACGGCAATTTCATCATCCCTACAAATCCGATCTCACCAGAGACGGTGGTGCAGTTGAATAACGCCAACATTACCGCCTCAGGAACGAGCGGTGGTGGCAGCATCATCGGCGGTCTCTATACGTTCGGGTCCGATCCCCTCCAACTCGACCTCAACACCAGCTGGATGCGGACGCGGATGGGCTGGGGCAATCGCTACGAGGGTGGCTGGATCTATGACAACAACGGCGTCAACATCAGCTACTTCAGCGTTGCCCAAGACCAGAGCTTCCAGACTAACTCAGAGTTCGCTGCATCATCCCCAACCCAGACATTCACGCAGGAAGCGACTGGTGGCGGTGGCGGTGTTGGTGGCGGCGGCGTCGGCAACATCAACCAATCACTCGTGACCACGACGATCACCTCGGAAAGCCCGCCGCCGGATCACTTGATCGCCCAGAAGCTCACTCAGGAAAACAGCGTGGAGATCCAGAGTGTCGGAGCGGCAGCTATCATCCGCCGCGAGCTCGGCAAGCGGGGCAGCGGCACGACCGCACGGTTCGGCCTGGGACCACGATTCATGCAGTTCGCGGAGCGGTACAAGCTCGGCTATGAGAGCAACCAATACGCCTTCAACATCGGTGGCGGAGCCGGTGGCGGGACGGGCGGCACGACGGGCGGCACGGGCGGCACGACGGGTGGCGGGACGGGCG
The DNA here is from genome assembly GCA_945877135.1 of Candidatus Kuenenia stuttgartensis. Classification (GTDB taxonomy): domain Bacteria; phylum Planctomycetota; class Planctomycetia; order Pirellulales; family UBA1268; genus CAMCQY01. Next base: position 1,156 of record CAMCQY010000034.1, on the reverse strand, counting down.
GCACCGGCGGCACGACGGGCGGCACCGGCGGCACGACGGGCGGCACCGGCGGCACGACCGGTGGCGGCCTGGGTCAAGGCCAACTCCTCGGAGGAGGTAACGTCCAGGAGAACTTTGGAACCGGTCCGGCCGGCAATGTGCTGGGCATCACAGGCGTCGACTCACTCACCGGCCAGGGCCTTGGCACAGCGCTGCAGACAGGGGCCTGGGAGACCTACACCAGCAATAATATGGTCGGGCCGGAGTTCTCGGTTCTGTTCGAGTCACGACAGGGCCGCTGGCAGTTCTCCAGCGAGTTGAAGTTCACTGCGGGATTCAACTGGCAGAACAACATCTACCGCGGCTCAAACTTCCCCAATTCGCTGGGTGCTGACTACCTGCGGGCCACGTTCACGCCTTCGACAACACAGACGGCGGGCGGGACGACCCCTCCCACACAACTCAATGCCCCTCCGCTCTTTCTGCAGATCTACGGGGTCGGACAGAACAACGCGACCAACTCCGCGGAGCATCGGTTTGTGTTCACCCCGATCGGTGAATGGCGGTTTGGGACGCAGTTCCGAGTGAGCGAGGCCATCCGCCTGCACGCCGGTTACACGGGAATGTGGCTGGGCAGCATTGCCCGGGCCTCCACGAACACTGGATATATCACCAAGGAAAAGCCCGTGAAGTTCGCCGCACCAGAGGACCCGACTCAGCCTGCGAGCCTGACGAATCCATGGGTCGTCAAGCAGAGCGGTCCCAATCCGGGCAACCGACCGCGGAATGCTGATGGTTCGGTAAACCCGTACTACGTTCCCAATCCGGAGTTCAACAGCGTCGGTCCCGTGTCGGGTGGCCAGGAATACGTCCTCACCAACGGCCTCGACTTCGGCATCGAAGTCCGATACTAGCTTCACGAAAAACACGGCATCGTGCCGTTTTTTCTTGGCGACCGCAGGTCGCTGGCAGGAGCCGGGCTTCGTGCCCGGCGGTCGCGAGGTGCTGCGGGCTTGGCGGCCCTCCGGCCGCTGGCGATGAGGCCGCCATCCTGGCGGCCGGCGGATGGGAGTGGCACAGGCCAACCCTGTCAGGCCACCGATACCGGACGCTGGGCCGACCGGGCGTAGGCCGGATCGATGCGGGCCAGTTCCTCCTGCATCGCGGCGACCGTCCG
>CAMCQY010000033.1 GCA_945877135.1 Candidatus Kuenenia stuttgartensis | reverse complement strand
CGCGACTCTGCTAGAGGCGAAGGACACCGGCTGCGGCTCGAGTACGGCGAAGGGCGCGGCATCGCGGTAGGCGGACAGGGCCTTGGCGTAGTCGGCGTCGTAGCGGCCGGTCGAACACCCGGCGACCAGCAAGGCGAGTGAGGCGAGGGACGAGCGCATCGGATGGCTCCGGGAGCAAGCAGGGCGGCAAACGCAGCCGCCGACGCCCGCTGAACCTGAGCGGAAATCCGCCGGCGGTCAACGCCACGGCCCAAACCCCGCGAGCGGCTCGATTCGCCGGTCCGTCAACAGCCGCCCCACCCTTCCCTTTTCGCCAGACCTTTTTTCTTCACCCCACCCTCCCCGCCTGCCGATGGTAGGTGTACGGGTGAAAGCCCGCCCGTCCGGCGGGAAGGCCGGGACGGTTTCCTCCAGGCAATGGAGTGCCATCATCATGCGGATCAACACCAGCCGTTTCGGTCGCATCGACATCGATGCCGGCGACGTCCTCCGGTTTCCCAGCGGCCTGCCGGGCCTCGAGGACTGCCGCGAGTGGGCCCTGCTCGCCGACTCCTCCAACGACGCCCTCGGCTGGCTCCAATCGACCACCCGCCCCGACGTGGCGGTGGCGGTGGTGAGCCCCCGGCGGTTCGTGCCCGACTACCAGGTCCGGATCCCGCGCAGCGAGCTCTCGCCGCTGGAGATCACCGACATCCGTCAGGCCCAAGTCGTGGTGGTGGTCGGCAAAACCGACACCACCCTCACGCTCAATCTCAAGGCGCCCATCGTCATCAACCTCGAAGCCCGCACGGGCCGTCAAGTCGTTGCAAGCGGCGACCTTCCGCTCCAGTACGAACTCCCTTGCGGCCGCCCGCCACTCAGGAAGAGTGCATAATCCAAGGTGTCCGGCGGCGCGGAGCGCCTGCCGATACCCCATGATCCGAAGGACCCTGCCATGCTCGTGCTCTCCAGACAACGTGACGAAAGCATCATGATCGGCGACAACATCGTCGTCACGATCGTGGACATCCGGGGAGACAAGGTCCGGCTGGGCATCAACGCTCCTACCGAGATTCCCGTGCACCGGCAGGAGGTGTACGAGGCGATCCAGCGGGAAAACCTGCGGGCCTCGCGGCTGGAACCTGGCGATACGCAGGACATCGGCAAGTTTGCCGGCCGCAGCAACAACGGCCCGACCCGCCCACCGGAAGGACCGCGGAAGTAGGCAACTGGTTCTTGCCCACCTCGCCAGGGACGCATAGCAGTCAAGCGTGGAAGCTTCAGGCGTTGAAGTAGGGCGGCTCATGGCCGGCCTTCCACTTGATGTTGCAGCCGATGCTCGGCTTCTGGTCGGCCAATGGGGGCCGACCGGCGAGTAGGGTTTCGATCGCTCCCCGCAGATCGCTGCCCGTCACGGGAATCTCGTTGCCCGGCCGGCTCGAGTCGAGTTGGCCACGGTAGACCAGCTTCCGATCGCCGTCGAACAGATAGAAGTCGGGCGTGCAGGCGGCGTGGTAGTCCTTGGCCACCTCCTGCGTCTCGTCATAGAGGTAGGGGAAGACATAGCCCCGCTCCTCGGCCTCGTGGATCATCTGCTCTGGAGAGTCGGCCGGATGGGAGGCGACGTCGTTGGAACTGATCGCCACGACGCCGACGCCCCGCGGCAGAAAGTCCCGCCCCAGAGCCGCGAGGTGGTCGGCCACGTGCTTCACGAACGGACAGTGGTTGCAGATGAACATCACCACCGTGCCCCTCGGGCCAGACGCATCGGCCAGGCTCACCATCCGACCATCGACGTTGGGCAGTTCGAAATCAGGTGCCGCTGTGCCGAGAGGCAGCATCGTGCTGGGGGTGCGAACCATGGTCGTGTCTCCTGTTGGCGGGGAAGGCGGTGGGGTGTGGACGCAGGCAGGCGGGCAGACGCGTCATGCTAACGTTGTCAGCGGCGGAGAAACACCCGCCGCGCATTGGCCGTCGTCTCCGCCGCCAGCCTCTCGAGGGCGACGCCGCGAGCGATCGCGAGACAACGGGCCGTGTGCACGACGTGAGACGGTTCATTCCGCCGGCCGCGCATGGGTTCCGGGGAGAGAAAAGGACTGTCGGTCTCGATCAAGAGCCTGTTAGACGGCACCACGGCAGCCACTTCCCGCAGGGCGGCTGCGGATCGGAAGGTCACCATGCCGGCGAATCCGAGGCAGCAGCCGAGCGAAACGGCCTCCGCGGCCTCCGCCTGCGTGCCGGTGAAGGCGTGCAGCACCACGCTCAGCGGCCCGCGGGCCAATGCGTCACGAATCGTGTCGAGCGTGTCGCGGATGCTTTCACGGGTGTGGACGACCAGCGGAAGCCCCACCTTCTGGGCAAGATGGATGTGACGGTCGAAGAACTCCCGCTGCACCTCACGCGGCGCCGAGTCGCGATACCAGTCGAGGCCGGTCTCCCCGATCGCCGCCACGCGTCCCGACACCACCAGCCGGGTAATGCGATCCCATTCGTCTGGTTCAATACCAGCAACGTCATTTGGATGGATGCCGGCGGCCGCCACGAAGCCAGGTTCCCGGGCCGCCAAATCGGCAGCAGCTTCGCTGTCGGAGGCCCGCGTGCCGATCAGCGTCATGCCGACCACGCCCGCCGCTCGCGCCCGGGCGATCACCTGCGGCAGGTCATCCCCATACCGCATCGGGTCGAGATGGCAGTGGCTGTCGAAGTATTCCATGAACAGGCAAGAGGAGCAGGAGAGATGAGCAGGCAAGAGCCAGAATGAACGGGAATTCCCGGAATCTCAGGCCGGCCAATCGACGAAATGGATCCCGAGCAGATGGATCAGGATGCCGACGCTGCCACCTGCTCCAGCACGTCGATGTGGCTCAGAGTCGTCGCCTTTGCCTCGCGGGCCAATTCGGCCGCGACGCCATCGTCGGCGGATGAATCGATGATGGTGTCGATGGCCGCCACCTGGCCCCGAAGCCCGGAGACCACCCGCGGCAGGAGGGACCGCATATCCACGTCATGACAGCCGGTGAACCCGATCGGATAGGCCACGGAAGGCACCGCGAGGCCACGGTCCTCGATCGACCCAGCCGCCCGTTCGACCAGGCTGCGGTGATCGCCCACCAGATCGACGAGCGCGAGCTTGATCGATTCCCTACCCGGATAGCTCCAGATTCCGGAATCGGCAAGATACATCGCCAGCGAGGGCTGGAGCACGTCGAGCAGGCGGCAGAGTGGATCGGAGAGTGGCATGGTGGGTGTTTCCGTTCAGGATGCGAAGGCGCCCGCCAGTTGTGCACAGGCATAGAGCCCAGCCCAGAACACACCCAGAACCACGACCGGCACGACGAGCGCCGTGACGACCGCTCCCGGCAGCGACACCAGCGAAAACTCACCGCCCACGCGATCGGCAGGAGGCGGGTCGAAGGTCATCACCTTGAGCACCCGCAGGTAGTAGAAGAGGCTGAGGACCGTGTTGAGTCCACCGACCACGAGAAGCACGAGCATCAGAGGCCGTTCGGCATGGAGCGAGATGGCCTGCACGAGCGAGGAAAACACGAGGAACTTCGCCACGAAGCCAGCCAGCGGGGGGAGGCCGATCAGGCTCACGAGCACGACGGCGGTGGTGATGACAATGCCGGGGCTGGACCGCACCAGCCCGGCATAGGAATCGATCTCCTCGCTGCGGAGCCGGTTGCGGAGGAGTGCCACGATGGCGAACGCCCCCAGGTTCATGAACAGATACGTGCCGAGGTAGAACGCCACGGCACTGACGGCCTCGCGGGAGGCGGCCACATTGACGCCCGCCAGTGCCACCGCGGCCGCCACCGCCATCATGATGTAGCCGGCATGGGCGATGGTCGAATAGGCAAGAAGACGCTTCATGTTGGTCTGCCCGTAGGCCGCGAGGTTGCCGAGCGTGCACGTGACCGCTGCCATCAGGCCGACGACATAGACCATGAAATGCCGCGTCGAAGCGAGCCCAGCAAGCCCCGGCTCTGCGAGGGTTGCCGCCGCACCGCCGATTCCCGTCGGCGATACGCCCAGACCGAAGCAGATCCGCAACAGGAGCGCCACTGCCGCAGTCTTGCTCGCGACCGACAGGAAGCCGCCGATCTCGGCTGCCGCCCCCTCGAAAACGTCGGGGCACCAGAAGTGAAAGGGCACGGCCGACAGCTTGAATGCCAGGCCGACGGCCACCATCAGTCCGCCGAGGGCCAGCACCATCACGCTGCCGTTGGCCGTTCCGGCATCCACCACCCGCGCGAGTTCAGCCGCCATGCTCGGCAGGTGGCAGGTTCCCAGCAGGCCGCCCAGCAGGCTGATGCCGTAGAGCATGATGCCCGCCGCGCCCGCACCATATACGGCGTATTTGAGCGCCGCCTCGGAACTCGCCTTCCGGCCCTTGAGCAGACCCGCCAAGGCGTAGGATGGCACGCTCGCCATCTCCACCGCCATGAAGACCATCAGCAGGTGGTTGGCCGAGGCCATCAGGCACATGCCGAGCGTTGCCCCGAGCACGAGCGTGTAGAAATCGGCGCCGTCCTCATGATCTGGAATTCCCGACGCCTTTGTGAATGGGATGTACAGCGCCAGGAAGCCCATCAGCAGAAACCGGATGTACGCGGTGAGCGAATCGAATACGAGCAGCCCACCAAAAAGTTCCTGGCGCACAAGACCGGCGGCGTCGGCCCCGGCGTACGGCAGGCCGGCCACTGGAATGCCGCGCAGGTCGTTCCATGCATACCAAAGCGCGAAGCAGACGCCTCCAAGTGCCACGAGCCCTGAGTCGAGCCGACGCAGCACCGGCAGCATCCGACAGAGCAGCACGAGCACAATCGTGGCCGCAAGGCAGAGCTCGGTGCGAAACAGGGGCAGCGACACGGCGAGCGTGTCGTTGAGCGAGCCTGTGATGAGCGAGCCGAGGTTCACGGTCTGGTTTCCTTCACTGCGGGGATCACTGCTGCGGGGGTCTGGCTACCGGGCCACCTGCGCAGTCGCAGGCTCCTGGACGGCGGCCACTGGCAGGCCCGCTGGGCCATCGTGCACGCGACGGGTCCAGTCGGCCAGCGTCTCCACCTGCCGGTTGACGGTCGGCGTGACGTAGTTGAAGAGGATCTGCGGCGCGACGCCGAAGACGATGGCGAAAAACACCAGCGGCGTGGCGATCGCCAGCTCACGCGGCGTGATCGGCGTGAGGTGGTCGCCATGCGGCCCCTTGTATTCCGCGCCAAGATACACCCGCTGGATCGCCCAGAGGATGTAGGCCGCCGTGAGGATCACGGTGAACGCCGAGATAGCCGCCAGCACGCGGCTGTAATTCCAGCTCGACAGGGTGACCAGCACTTCGCCGATGAAACCACAGAGGCCCGGCAGGCCGAGGCCGGCGAAGAAGATGGCGATGGCCAGTCCGCTGTAAACGGGCATGCGGCCAAAGATACCACCAAACTCCTCCAGATTGCGGTGGTGCACCCGGTCGTACAAAACACCCACCATGAAGAACATGCCAGCCGAACTAATGCCATGGGCAAGCATCTGGAACATCGCTCCGTTGACGCCCTGTGCCCAGGCATCCCAGCGATATTCGTGGCCGGCGACCGCGCTCCATACCCCCAGGCCCAGCATCACGTAACCCATGTGGCTGACGGAACTGTAGGCCACCATCCGTTTGAAATCCTTCTGGGCCAGGGCAGCGAAGGCGCCATAGACCATCGAGAGCACGCCCAGACCGCAGACCAGCCAGGCCAGGGAGAGCCCTGCGCCCGGACAGATCGGATAGCAGATCCGCAGAATGCCGTATCCGCCGAGCTTCAAGAGCACACCGGCAAGGATCATCGAGATCGGCGTCGGCGCCTCCACGTGCGCGTCGGGCAGCCAGGTGTGCACGGGCACCACGGGCACCTTGATCACGAAGCCGATGAGCAGCAGCAGGAAAGCCCATGTCTCGAGGCTCATGCCCCAGACCTGAGCCGCTGCAAAAGGAGAATTGGGGAGCTGGCCGATCTGCGCGAGAGCCAGAATGTTGAATGTGTGGAGCGGCCGGTCGGCCGTGCGAATGGCCTCGACGGCGGTGGCGCGTGCCGCCCCGTCGAGCCCAGGGCTCACCACGTGTGCGGCCACGAGTTGCTCGTCCGAGAGCAGCCGCAGGTCGCTCGTGAAATAGAGCATCAGGATGGCCAGCAGCATGAGCACGCTGCCCAAGAGCGTGTAGAGGAAAAACTTGATAGCGGCATACTCGCGCCGCGGCCCGCCCCAGATGCCGATGAGGAAATACATCGGCAGGAGCATCACTTCCCAGAAGACATAAAAGAGGAAGAAGTCGAGCGACACGAAGACGCCGAGCATGCCTGTGACGAGCAGCAGAAACAGGATGTGATAGGCCTTGACGTGCTTCGTGATCGGCCAGCTGGCCGCCGCGGCGAGCATCGACAGGAACGTGGTCAGCACGACCAGCGGGAGGCTGATGCCGTCCACTCCGAGCAGGTATTCGATGCCAAACGCCTCGATCCAGGGCAGCTTCACGACGGCCTGCATCGACGGATCGCCAAGCCGGAACTGCGCCGGCCCCGCCGGCCCGAACAGCGCCGGCACGGCCATCCACAACGACAGCACAAACACGACCGCAGTGGTGAGCAGCGTGGTCCAGCGGATGAAGTCCTCACGGGCCTTCGGCACGATCGGCAGCGACAGAAACGCGGCCACGAGCGCGGGCAGGAAGACGATGGCCGTCAGGGGCCAGAGGGCGGGTTGCGAGAGCGTATCGGTGGGCAACATGGGAAAGTCCGTCAGGGGATCGTGGGGAGCGTGTGCGGGTGGGATGGATGAAAAGACGGCGTGCTTAAACGATGAGGGTCAGAACGTTTGCAGTGAAGTCGGGAGAGGACGGTCAGCCGGCAAGTGCGGCACGAAACAACATGCTGGCCAGCACAAAGAGGGCCACCGTGCCAACCACGATGAACATCACATACTGGCGGAGCCGCCCGGTCTGCAGTTTCTTGAGTTCCAGGCCCGCGTTCCAGGTGGCCGTTGCCGTGGCGTTGACAAGGCCATCGACCAGATTGCGGTCGATCCAGGCGTCGAGGCCGGCCAATTGCCGCGCCGACCAGGCGATGCCGTCGATCAGTTTGTCGATCACGCCGCGGTCGGTGCCGCTGGCCAGACCGGCGACTGCAAAGGCAGGCTGCACAAAGATCGCGTCGTAGAGTTCGTCGAAATACCAGCGGTGGGCGAGGAAGGAATAGATGGGCCGGAACATGGAGGCGACTACCGTCGGCGAGATGAGCCGCCACAGGTACATCGCCGCCGCCAGCAGCACGCCAGCCGCGGCGGTCGCGAAAGCTGTCAGTGTCGCCGTGACGTGAACGGATCCCTCGTGGCTCAGGTGCTCCGCCGGAACGGTCAGGGCGCCGAAGAGGAAACCGCCCGTGGAGGTTGTGTCGGTGCCGGCCGGATGTGCCTGTTCGATCAGATTGGCGATCCCGAAACCACCCGGTAGCGTCCAGCCGGCGACGATAGCGAGCACAGAGAGCACCACCAGCGGCGCCACCATCACCGTCGGAGACTCATGGGCATGCTCGGCGACGTGATGATCCCGCGGCGTGCCGGCAAACGTCATGAACCAGAGCCGGAACATATAGAACGCCGTCAGGAAGGCACCACCGGCCACCGCATAGAAGAGGATCGACCACGACGGGTTGGCCTGTGAATAGGAGAGCGCCTGGGCGAGGATGGCATCCTTGGAGTAATAGCCGGAGAGGCCGATCACGAAGGGGATGCCGGCACCGATGATGGCCAGACAGCCGACGAGCATCGTGCCCGCGGTCCACGGCATGACTCGGGCGAGGCCACCCATCTTCCGCATGTCGTTGGTATGGCAGGCATGGATCACGGAGCCGGAGCAGAGAAACAGGAGGCTTTTGAAGAATGCGTGCGTGACCAAGTGAAACAGCCCCGCCGACCAGCCGCCAACCCCCAGGGCCAGCATCATGTAGCCCAATTGACTCACGGTGGAATACGCCAGCACTCGTTTGATGTCGTTGGCAACCAGGGCGATCGTTGCCGCGATGAAGAGGGTGATGCCGCCGATGATGGCAATCACGAGCAGCACGTCGGGTGTGAGCACGGGGTAGAACCGACCCACGAGGTAGACACCTGCGGCCACCATCGTGGCGGAGTGCACGAGCGCCGAGACCGGCGTCGGCCCCTCCATCGCGTCGGGCAGCCAGACGAAGAGCGGAAACTGGGCGCTCTTGCCCACGCAGCCGCAGAAGATCCCCACGCCCGCGATAAACAGCAGCCAGCGGCCAATCCCCTGCGACCGCCAGCCGTCGATCCGGGCGGCAATCTCGTCGGCCGCGTCGCGGGGCCGGCCGTTATGCTCCGCGGCAATCCGCCCGACCTCGTCCGCATTTGCAAACGCGACCATCCCATCGGGCACCTGAAGCGCATGGCCGTTGGCCGCCGGCCTCACCAGACTGAAGAGCCCCGGCCTCGTGACGGCACTGCCGTCGGCCGCCGCCACGGTCGAGTCGGCGAAATGCAGGGTGCCCAGGGCTCCCCAGAGGGCCATCAGGCCGATCAGCATGCCAAAGTCGCCCACGCGATTGACGATGAATGCCTTGTTGGCCGCCGTCGAGGCGCTCTTCCGTTCGAAGTAGAAGCCGATCAGAAACCAGGAGCAGATGCCCACGAGTTCCCAGAAGATGAAGACCATCGCCAGATTCCCTGCGATCAGGATGCCGAGCATCGAGAAGCAGAACAGCGACAACGCCTGGAAGAACCGCGGAAACCTGCCGGGACGATGCAGGTGCCCACCGTCCGACAGATGCACTTCGTGATCAGTGACGTCGTGCAACTCGTCGTGCATGTAGCCCGAAGCGTAAACGTGGATGCAGGTGGCGATGAAGGTCACGACGACGAACATCAGCACCGTGAGGGCGTCGATGTACCAGCCGATCGTGAGCCGGAGGTTGCCGCCCTGGTAGAGCGTGTACCAATCTCCTGAATAGGCCGAGGGAACGCGAGCGGCATGGTGCTCGGCATGCTCGCCATGGTCACCATGATCGGCATGCCCGCCTTGCTCAACGTGCGCATCGGCCGCATGACCATCCGCATGCGCCCCGTGCGACACTGGCGTCACGGGATGGGCAGAGAGCCAGGTCCCGAAGGCTGCCAGCGAGAGCACCAGCGACGTCACGATCGCCGCCGTCGCCACCCAGGCGGCATTCTTGCCGTGATGGCCCATCCGCGGCCCGAAGAACAGGATTGCCACGAACGAGACCAGCGGTGCGAGCCATGCGAGGCCCAGCAGCATCGGGAGTTGAGAGGCAGGGTCCATGGTCGAATGCCGCGGTGGCGGCTCAGCCCTTGAGGTCTTCGGCCCGGTCGATGTCGACGGTGGCGTGGTTGTTGTAGAAGTTCAATGTGATCGCAAGCGCAACTGCCGCCTCGGCAGCCGCCAACAGGATGACGAACAGGGCGATGATCTGGCCGTCCAACCCGAGCGACGCGGCACCTTCACCGCGGAGATAAGGAGACGAGAACGCCACGAAGTTGACATTGGCACCATTGAGCACCAACTCAATGCCCATCAGCACGCCCAGGGCATTCCGCTTCAAGGCCATGCAGACCACGCCGGCCGTGAAGAGGATCGCCCCCACCACCAGATAGTGCGCCACTCCCACCGGTGAACTGAGCAGACCCGCGACGAGCGGCACCGCCGCGAACGGCAGGCCAGTTGCCAGAAGACTCATCGACCACCTCCTGGAACCAATGCCGAAGCGGAAGATCGGGCGGCCTGACGGGCGGTGACAACGGGACCGACCGAAGAGGCCGCCACGTCGATTGCCCGCGGTGTGCGCCGCCGCTTGGCACGTGCCAGGTAGGCCGCTCCAACGAGCACGACGAGCAGATGAATCGACACAATTTCGAAGGGGAGCAGATAACCGCTTCGCACAGCGGCCGCGGGCACGCCGGCGGCAGGCTCATCGGCGCGAACGCCGAGCAACGCCATGCCGATCGGGGTGGCCGCCGGCGCCGCAACGGCTGCCGTCGCTGGCCGACGCCACGGCTCCACCCGGAAGGCCGCCTGCAGCAACACCGCGAGTAGCGCCGCGCCGACCATGCCGGCCAGCACCCTGTCACTGGGCGACGTCTTGATCGCCACGAAGGGCGCCTGGGCTGTCAGCATCACGCCAAAGACGAGAAGCACGAGCGTGCCGCCGACGTAAATCATCAGTTGCATCGCCCCGACGAATTCGGCTCCGGCGAGAAAGAAGAGCCCGGCCGTGGAGGCCAGCGAGAGCACCAGGTAGAAGGCCATCCGCACCACGTTATCGGCGAGAACAACGGCTACGGCGCACGCACAGGCCACAGCTGCAAAGAGGAGAAAAAGCACCGAGTGCCAGTTGACAGCAGCCACCGGCACGACGGAGGCGAGCACGGTCGTCATCATGGCACCACCTGCACAACTTCCTGCGATTCCATTGCTCCCACCGCACCGACATGAGGCACCGGCTCCCGTCGGCCAGGCGAGAGCCCGCCCGGCCCCTCGAGCCAGCCCTCGCGAATTTCGCCAGCGGGCCGCGACAGGCCGCGAACGACACCACCCGGAAACGCCAACTGCCAGAGCATGGCACCCGCGAACATGGCGGCCGCAATTGGGGTGCAGTATTTCAGGCAGGTCGTCATCACCTGGTCGATGCGAAGGCGGGGCAGCGTCCACCGTACCCACATCATCAGCAGCACGCCGAGCGTGGCCTTCAGCAGCAGGTTGCCGCAGCCGATCAGACGCACGAAATAGTTGGCTGTGTCGCCGGTCCCCTCGCTCAAACCCACGAGCGTGGCAACCGGAATCGGACCGTTCCAGCCCCCCATGAAGAGCACGGCCGCCAGGGCGCTGACGAGGAACATCGAGCCGTATTCCGCCATGAAGAAGAAGCTCCACCGCAGCCCCGAATATTCGGTGTGAAAGCCGGCCACGAGTTCACTCTCCGCCTCGGCGAGATCGAACGGGGCACGATTCACACTGGCCACGGCACAGGTGACATAGACCCAAAAAATCACGAACGTGAACGGGTCGTGGAAGAGATACCAGTTCGTCATCCAGCCGGCCTGTTTCTCCGCGATCGTCACCAAGTCCATGCTGCCAGCAAGCATCACCGGCACGACGACACACATGCCCAGCGGCACCTCGTAGCTCACCACTTGGGCCGCTTCCCGCATGGCACCAAACAAGGACCACTTCGAGGCCGACGCATACCCGGCGAGAATCACCCCAAAGACTTCCAGGCCAAGCACCGCAACCACGAAGAACACACCGACGTTCAGCCGCTGGCCCACGAAGTCGAAAGCGAACGGGAGGGCGATGAACGCACAGAACGAGGCGCAGAAACTGATATACGGTGCGAGCCGAAAGAGCATTCCGTCAGCCCCTTCGGGCATGAGGTCTTCCTTGGCAAGAAGTTTGATGCCGTCGGCAAGTGACTGGAGCCAGCCAAAGCGGCCTCCGGTCCGCGTGGGTCCGAGGCGGTCCTGAATTCGTGCGGCGATCTTCCGCTCCGCCCAGATGAACACGAGCGCACCGCCCGCGATCACATTGAGGATCAGTGCGGCGGCGACAAACGCCGTGATGGTCCAGGCCAACCACTCGGGAAGGCCGACCGTGTTGATCAGAAAATCAGCCATCGGAACTGGTTTTCAGACTGGGTAGGAGGCTGGGCAAAAAGCCCTCGAACCGACGATTTCCCGAGGGGAAAACGACTTCGTGAAAAATCGCACGAAGTGTGCACCAAGTTGCTCCAATTCACAAGTACCACCGGGAAAAACCGGCGGAAAGACTCCCGGCGGATCGCCCTACCGGTCGATCTCCCCCATCACGATGTCGAGGCTGCCCACGATGGCCGGCACGTCGGCAATCAGGCAGCCGCGGCAGAGTTCGTGTGTGACGGCGAGATTCGAGAATGAACTCGACCGCGCCCGGACCCGCCACGGAATCGCCGAGCCGTCGCTGACGAGATAGAAACCCATCTGCCCCTTCGGGCACTCAGTCTCCAGATAGGCGTCGCCAGCCGGAATCTTCTCGGTGAGCTTCACGGGCTCGCCGAGCGGGCCCTTGCAGGCGGAATAGCGGTCGATCGCCTGCCGCACGAGATCCATCGATTGCACCACCTCGAGCATCCGCACGAAGAACCGATGCCAGCAGTCACCGAGCACCGCATCGGTGGGCACCGGCGGATACGCATGGTCCCGTGGATAGTGGCCGTTTTTCATGACGGCCACCTCGAAGGCATAGCCGTCATACATCGCCGTGTAGATGCTCTCGCCATCCCGACGCATGTCTTGATCGACGCCGCTTCCCCGCAGCACAGGCCCGGAACAGCCATATTCGATCGCCAACTCGGGTGACATCACACCGATGGCTGCCGTCCGCTTGACAAAGATCGCGTTGGTGGTGAGCAGTGAGTGGTATTCCTGGATAACCGGTTCGAACTGATCGAGGAATTCCTCGCACTTGCGAAGCCAGCCTGGCGGCAGGTCGGCCGTCAGGCCGCCTACCGTGATGTAACTGTAGGTAAGGCGGGCGCCACACGCCTCCTCGAAGAGATCGAGGATCTTTTCCCGTTCGCGGAAGGCATAGAGAAACGGGCTGAACGTACCGAGATCGAGGCCGTAGGCCCCCATCCCCACGAGATGGCTGGCGATCCGCCCCATCTCGGCAATGAGCACGCGAAGATGCCGCGCCCGCTCGCTCACCTGGTACTGCATGAGTTTCTCGACGGCGAGCGACCAGCCGAGATTCATGTTCATCGCGGCCAGGTAGTCCATCCGGTCGGTATAGGGGATCCACTGCCGCGCCGTCAGATTTTCACCGATCTTCTCCGCACACCGATGGAGATAGCCGATGTGGGGCTCAACCTCGGAGACGATTTCGCCGTCGGTGCGGAGCACGAGCCTGAGCACGCCATGCGTGCTTGGATGCTGCGGCCCCATGTTGACGAGCATCTCGTCCGTTCGGACGTCGAATTCGATGATCCGCGGATCGTCGTCGATGAGCTGTGCCATGGTGGTGTGTTCGTCCTTTTCAAACCAGGTGACGATCAATCAACGCGAAAAACCGTGATGCCGCTTCGGCAACCTGTTTCGCTAGCGACCGCGGATGCCGTGATATTCGATGGGCTGCTCGTAATCCTTGCGGAGTGGGTAGCCCTCCCAGTCCTCCGGGCAGAGGATCCGCCGCAGATCGGGATGGCCGGTGAACATCACTCCCGACAGGTCATAGACCTCGCGTTCGTGCCAGTTGGCGCCACGCCACACACCCGACACGCTCCCCACCTCGGGCAACTGGCCGGGCACGTCCCCCTTCCAGCGTGGCAGTTTCACCTTCAGCACGATGCTGACTCGCGAGGCTGTGCTCCAGAGGTGGTAGACGAGTTCCGTGTGGGGCTGCCAGGTCACCTTGGCGGCCTTCTTCGGATCGGGCTCGAACCAATCGATCGCGGTGATGCACTCCAGTGCGTCAAACCGCACTTCGCTCTTCTCACGGAGCCAACGGCAGACATCCACCAGCCGCTCTGGGGCGACTTCGATCCAGGGATCGAGGGCGTCAAGACGGCTGCCCGAAACCGCTCCAGGCAGGGCTTGCTCCAACTGTTCCAGGAATCCAGGGCCTCTCATGGCAGACCTTCGTTCAATTCGTTCGAGGGAGACTTGATCCGGCGCGACAGCGGCTACCCAGTCGTGGTCGTGTTTCGCGTGGGGCTTCGCCCGCCCACCGCGGAGCCCTGACCGGCGGCAACCTGCGAGGAAACGGCACGGACCCAGTCGAGATCGCCGCGGTACCAGACGTAGGCAAACCCGGTCAACAACACGGCAAAAAACACCGCCATGTCCACCGCCGCCGTGCGGGCGAGCAGCGTGCCGGCATGCGACACCGCCTCCGCAGCGCCGCTGATCGCGCCGGCAGTTGTCTCACCAACTGCCTCCGGAAACACCGGCACAGCAGGGTTTTTCAGGCCGAGTTCCCGCATCAGCCCAGCCGCCGCGGGCGTCAGCGTCTGGCCGTCGGCCTGCACGGTGACGAGGGTGGGATCCGCCATTTGCACCGCCTTGCCGAAGACAGTTGCCCAAGGAAAGAACAGGGCCACCTCGACGTCAAAAATGATGAACAGCAAAGCTACGACGTAAAACCGCAGGTCGAACTGCACAAAACTCGAGCCGATCGTGGGCTCTCCGCACTCGTAGACCTCGAGTTTCTCCGAGTTCGGCACCTGCGGCCGCACAAGCCAGCCGATGAGGAGGTTGACGCAGAGAAACGCGGCCCCGAGGGCCACGAAGAGAGCGACATAGCCGGCTATCAGGACGGGATGCATCAGAACTCACTCGGCAAGAAATCGAGGCAGACGATCATTGGTTAGGGCCGCCGTGCACGGGATCCACGATGACCTTTGAGGCCGCCACAGCGGTCGGATTGAGGGTCGAACGTCCCCAGGCAACATCCACCGGCAACCTCGCAAAATCGACAATCGTGCCATCGCGGCTGTAGCAGCTCAGGTCGAGCGTTGAACCCATGAAGATGCAGTCTACCGGGCAAGGTTCCACGCAGAGCGCGCAGAACATGCACTTCGAGTAGTCGATCGTAAAACCGGTGACCTGAAAGCCCTTGCCCCCGCTCACACGCTCCTTGCCGATGTAGATGCAGTCTACGGGGCAGGCCTTGGAGCACTGGTCACAGGCAATGCACGTGGTGAGGTCGTAGCGATGGAAGCCCCGGTAGCGAGCCGCGACCGGCGCCGGCAGTTCCGGGTATTCGAAGTGTTCGGTGAATGTCCGGCGGTTTTGGTCGTAGGTGCTGCTAAACACCCGCAGGGTTACCAGCATGCCGTCCGCTACGGTTCGCACGGCGGTGAACAGATTGAGAAACCACTCGCGCATGGCACTTCCAGTCGAAGGTGCATCCGAACCGCGTCTGCCCCTGCAGTTGGCGGCGGATGAAGTCACCGCAAGGCAGAGCGACGAAAGAGTATAGGGACCGCCATCGCGCCAACAAGCGGCGAGGCTGTTTTCTGCGGCGGGATGGCGATTGGTGTCCGCCGCAGCGAGGTGATTGCCCCCACTGCCCCCCTGCCGGCAATTGTCTGGCGAGTGGCGAGCCAGGTGTCCACCTCACCGCCACCCCCTCCATGCAGGGGTTTTTTCGACCCCGACCCACGCGATCAGCCTCGAGTCTCCCTCCAGTTTTTTGATCCGGAAAATCGTGTTGGCCCAGGAATTGCTTGACCAGACGGCAAAACCCTTTACAGTGAAGGTATCGGAGTCGACGCAGACTACCCTTTCTCCGCCACTGCGGCGGTCGAAACGGGAAAGCGAATTCTCTCCGTCGGACCGCCAAGGAAGGTTTCAATGTTGGTCCTGTCGCGGAAAAAAGACGAGAGCATCGTCATCAACAACGACATCACAATCGTTGTGGTGGAGATTCGTGGCGACAAAGTCCGTCTCGGTGTCGAGGCGCCAAAAGAGGTGCCCGTGCACAGGCAGGAAGTGTTCGAGGCGATTGCCAGAGGTGAGACGGTCGCCGAACCGCTCGATGCCGATGCGGCCAAGGTTCGCAGCGTGGTGGAAGATACGCCGCCCGACGTTGGCTGACACTTTGCTGGCCGACTCTTTTGCGGTCGAAGCCGCGCACGACCGCCGGATTGCAGCAGTCATTGGCCGCAGGAACAGGCACCCCGCAATTTCGTTCTTCGAATAAGGCTGTTCGAACCGACGTTTCACGGTATGCTTTGCGTACGTGCGGCCCTGTCGTCTAGGGGCCTAGGACACTGGCCTTTCACGCCGGTAACACGGGTTCGAATCCCGTCAGGGTCATTTGCTCGCATCATCACTCCGCACGCTGCCACAACGCTTCCCCTCGTCCTCTTTTTCGTCCGGTCCGGTCTGACTTGTCTCCTGCCAGCCTCCCTCGATTCAGCCACTCCGCCTGAACTACTGCACTGAGCCGTTCTTGTATGGCCGACTCCTACGACGCCGTTCTGCTGGTCTCGTTTGGTGGTCCCGATGGCCCTGATGACGTGATGCCGTTTCTGGAAAACGTGCTCCGCGGGCGACACGTGCCGCGAGAACGCATGCTGGAAGTGGCCGAGCACTATCAACACTTCGGTGGCAAGAGTCCGATCAACGAGCAAAACCTTGCGCTCCTTGCCGCACTGCGGGAAGAACTCGACCGCCGTGGGCCGCACCTTCCTGTCTACTGGGGCAATCGTAACTGGCATCCGTTGCTCACCGACACGATCCGTGAGATGGCTGATGCCGGAGTGAAACGAGCCATCGCGTTCGTCACCAGCGCCTACAGCAGCTATTCCGGCTGTCGCCAATACCGTGAAAATATTGCCGCCGCCTGTGCCGCGGTTGGCGAACGGGCACCGCAGATCGACAAAATTCGCGTGTTCTTCAACCACCCGGGCTTTGTAGGGCCGATGGCCGACAACGTGAAACGGGCGATTGGCCGGTTTCCCGAGAGCGATCGCGCAACGGTCCCCGTCCTTTTCACGGCACATAGCATTCCCACTTCGATGGCCGACGGATGCCGGTATGGCGTGCAATTGGAGGAGGCTTGCCGTCTCGTCGCCGAACGGGCCGGGGTTACCGACTGGAAGCTCGTCTACCAGAGCCGGAGCGGCCCCCCGACCCAGCCGTGGCTGGAACCCGACATCTGTGATGCGATCAGGGATCGTCATGCGCACGGCGGTCGCCAACTGGTGATCGCACCGATCGGCTTCATCTCCGACCACATGGAGGTTTTGTACGACCTTGATACTGAGGCGGCTGACCTCTGCCGCGAACTGGGCGTCGAGATGGTGCGCGCGGCCACGGTCGGCACTGATCCGGCTTTCATTGGTATGGTTCGCGACCTGATTGCCGAACGCAACGGCATGCTCAGCGAACGGATGGCCATCGGACGGCTGCCCGCGAACCATGACGTCTGCCCGCTCGATTGCTGTCCGGCTCCGGCAGCCCGCCCTGCCGGACGGCCCGCATGACAGGCATGCCCGGCGCGGCCGCGACTGACAAAGCGGCAAATGTCGCTTCGTCTAAGGTCGCAACGCCTTGGGAATGCGTCTCGCTCGTGCACGGATTCTTTGCCAATCCCGTGATGATGACCGTGCTGGGGCGTCGGCTCGACCGGCGGGGCTACATCACCAGACCGTGGGGCTATTGGAACATGCGTCGCTCAATTCTCGAGCACGCGGAAGCCTTCAGCCGTGAACTGGCCCGGGTCGATGCCGACCCGGCCGTCGGCACGATCCACCTTGTCACGCACAGCATGGGCGGGATCATTGCCCGGGCGGCGCTCGAACGATTCCGGCCTCGAAAACTGGGCCGTTTCGTCATGCTGGCGCCCCCGAACCATGGGTCGTTTGTGGCCACCGCAATTGCCGGCGTTTTTGGAGGGATATTCAAGCCGGTGGCCGAACTGACCACCGCCCCTGACAGCCTGGTCAATTCGCTCAGCATGCCGGCGGGCGTCGATGTCGGCGTGATTGCAGCCTCGCGAGATGCGCTCGTTGCACCGGAGAGCACGCGGCCCAACGTACCTCATGCCCACGTCACTGTTGCCTGCCTCCACTCGAGCCTGTTGTTTCGCCGTGATGCCGCCGATCTGGTGGCTGCATTTCTGGCCACAGGCACGTTTCCCGAGCCCAAGCCACGCCGTCGTTAACCGTCGAAAAAGTTGACCGTCGAAAAAGCCGCCGCCTTGCGCGTAGGAAACCGCCCCGATGAACATGGCCCCCCGGCACGTTGGATCGTCTGGACTTACCGTTGGGCCGCTGGGCCTGGGCTGCTGGCCACTGGCAGGCATGACTCGATCGGGCATCACGCCTGCGGCGGCCGTGGCCACGGTGGCAGCCGCACTCGACGCCGGTATCGGGCACCTCGACACAGCCTATTGTTACGGCGAGGCGGGCGAGAGCGAGCGGGCGATTGCCCAGGCGATGGCAGGCCGCCGACGCGACGACGCGGTGATTGCCAGCAAGTGCGGTATTCATTGGGAGCCGGGCAGAAAACAGTGCCTGGATGGACGGCCGGAGAGGATCCGAGCCGACGTTGACGAAAGCCTCAGACGACTCGGCACCGATCACCTCGACCTGCTCTACCTGCACGCCCCCGACCCATCGATCCCGATCGAGGCATCGGCCGGCGCGCTGTCGCAGCTGCTTGCTGCCGGAAAAACCCGCGCCGTGGGCGTATCGAACGTGTCGCTCGCGCAGTTGGAGCAGTTCGCCGCCGCCTGCCCGCTCTCTGCCTGCCAGATGCACTACAACATGCTGCAACGCGAGATCGAAGCGGAGATTCTGCCATGGTGCCGCGATCGAGGCGTTGCGATGTTCGTCTACTGGCCGCTGATGAAGGGCCTGCTGGCCGGCGGAATGGCTCGCGACCTGGTGTTTCCGACGACGGACAGCCGGCACAAATACCCGATGTTCAACGGCGCAGAGTTTCAGCGCAACCTCGACTTTGTGGAGGCGCTGGGTCCGGTGACGCGTCGGCTTGGATGCACGTTGCCCGATCTGGTGCTGGCCTGGACCGCCGAACAGCCTGGCATCACCTGCGTGCTCTTCGGCGCCACGTCGCCG
Source organism: Candidatus Kuenenia stuttgartensis (assembly GCA_945877135.1). GTDB lineage: Bacteria > Planctomycetota > Planctomycetia > Pirellulales > UBA1268 > CAMCQY01. Next base: position 11,581 of record CAMCQY010000033.1, on the reverse strand, counting down.
GAGCAGGTCGACACGAACGCTCATGCCCTGCAATGCGAACTCGACGATGACGCCAGAGCGGCGATCACCGAAGCGATCCGCGACCGCGGACCAGTGGCGAATCGCCGGGCTGTTTGACCGCAAAACACGACATCCTGTCGCCCGGACGGGCCGATGCCCGTCCTCAGCCAGTTGCTGAGCAAACGCAGTTTGCTGGTGCTGCGCTTCGCATCCTGCGAAGCAGTCGTGGATGAGGTTGGACGATGACGTGCTGTCGTCCGTGTTCCCTTGCTTGCGCTGCGGGCTTGGATGGACCCCGTGCTTCGATGACCCCGCTGGACGAGGGTGGGCTCCCCGAACACCGAAGCGAGCGTCAGGCGCCTCGGCGAACCACGCGCACCATCATCCCCAACGCGGCCGCCGAGCCGCCGTGCGAGCGAAGCGTGTTCGGGGAGTCCGCCCGGCTGTTCACGAACCCCGCCCGGCGAGGATCGCCAGCGCTCACGCGGCTCCGACTGGCTCAGGCTGAAACGCTTTCACGCTCACGTACGACTGCCGGACCTTCAGGCATGTCTGCCTGAACGGCTCGGGACGACTCACACCCGAAAGGCGGAGCGTCTCGATCGGGCCGCGTCGAAACACGAGGTCGCCACAGTCATACCATTCCTGCCCAGGCTTCACGACCAGATCGATCGAGTCGAAACGATCAAGGTCCACATACTGCTCCACCTTCGGGCTGATGCCCCGTTCCACCGTCACGCGACGGTTTGTCAGACGGTAGCGGCGAATCGCCCAAGGCAGTCGCATCGTCAGATACAGCGTCATGCCCAAGGGTATGGTGGCCAGCAGGGCCAAACGGCCGATCGATAGAGGGCCAAATCCATCCTTGATGCGATACAGCCTGCCCAGCGCTTGCCCCAGCGATGTCGAACCCACCGACGGCCAGACCGTCATGACTGTGGCTTCGGAAACCGCTGGCGGAGCAACACCGGCAATGGACTGCAGCATCATAGCGCACCTACTGAAAACTGAAATGAGGGACGGCGTCTCATTCGAGAGAACGCATGGTACCGTGCCCCGCAAGCCGCGAAAGGGGGACGAACAACGCAGGCTATTCCCGACACCAATCGCCTCGCCGACCGGAAAAACAAACGCCTAGATAAAAAAAGAAACCCGCTGGGGCTCGGCCGAGCCCCAGCGGGTCCTGTTATTCACTGGATCGTGGCAGTTGTGCCGGCGACCAGGACGAATCCCGGAAACCAGCTATCTCTTTCGGCGGCTTCTCCCACCAATGCGGCGCACCTTCTCAGGCACTCCAGCACGACGGAAGCACGATCGTCTCCACAATAAGCTTTGAAGAACCAGGATTTTAACCCCGGACTTCGTGACTTTTGGACCATGAGATTCCAGATTCCTGAAGTTCGTGCGAACACGAACCAAAAATCGTTCCACTCATGGCTGCCTCACCAAATCCGTAGAAATGGTTCGGCGATATCCTTTAGAAAGGAGGTGATCCAGCCGCAGGTTCCCCTACGGCTACCTTGTTACGACTTAGTCCCAATCGCAGAGTTCATCTTAGGCGCCTGGCTCCTTGCGGTTACCTCAGCGACTTCGGATGCCCCCCACTTTCGTGGCTTGACGGGCGGTGTGTACAAGGCTCAGGAACACATTCACCGCGGTATGCTGACCCGCGATTACTAGCGATTCCAGCTTCATGTAGGCGAGTTGCAGCCTACAATCCGAACTAGGGAGCGTTTTTTGGGATTTGCTCGGCCTCGCGGCATTGCTTCCCTTTGTGCGCTCCATTGTAGGACGTGTGCAGCCCTAGTCATAAGGGCCATGAGGACTTGACGTCATCCCCACCTTCCTCCGGCTTAACGCCGGCGGTCTCACTAGAGTCCCCACCATTACGTGCTGGCAACTAGTGACAAGGGTTTCGCTCGTTAAGCGACTTAACGCGACATCTCACGACACGAGCTGACGACAGCCATGCAGCACCTGTGCACGTTGTACCCGAAGGCCTGGCTCGGCTTTCACCGAGTTAATCCGTGCATGTCAAGACTAGGATAAGGTTCTTCGCGTAGCCTCGAATTAAGCCACATCCTCCACCGCTTGTGTGAGCCCCCGTCAATTTCTTTGAGTTTCAGCCTTGCGACCATACTCCCCAGGCGGAGCACTTAACACTTTCGCTACGTCTGAAAGGCTATGGAGGACCCTTCAAACAAGTGCTCATCGTTTACAGCTAAGACTACCGGGGTATCTAATCCCGTTTGCTACCTTAGCTTTCGTGCCTCAGCGTCAGAAAAGACCCAGTAAGCCGCCTTCGCCACCGGTGTTCCTCAAGATATCAACGCATTTCACCGCTCCACCTTGAGTTCCGCTTACCTCTGTCTCCCTCGAGCACGGTAGTTTTGAATGCAGTTCCTCAGTTGAGCTGAGGGCTTTCACATCCAACTTACCGCGCCGCCTACGCACCCTTTAAGCCCAGTAATTCCGAATAACGTTCGTACGGTTCGTCTTACCGCGGCTGCTGGCACGAACTTAGCCCGTACTTCCTCCTTGGATAGGTCAAACAGAGGGGAGAACCCCCCTGCACTTCCTCCCCAACGACAGCGGTTTACAACCCGAAGGCCTTCATCCCGCACGCGGCGTCGCTCGGTCAGGCTTTCGCCCATTGCCGAAGATCCTCGACTGCAGCCACCCGTAGGTGTCTGGGCAGTATCTCAGTCCCAATGACGCGGGTCGTGCTCTCACACCCGCTACCCATCGTTGCCTTGGTGGGCCGTTACCCCGCCAACTAGCTAATAGGATGCAGGCCCCTCCCCAGGTGGAATCACACCTTTGGTCCGGAGACATTATTCGGTATTACCTGCAGTTTCCCGCAGCTATCCCGAACCCAGGGGTAGGTACCTACACATTACTGTCCCTTTCGCCGCTGTCCCCGTATTGCTACGGTTCTCGCTCGACTTGCATGCCTAATCCACGCCGCCAACGTTCATTCTGAGCCAGAATCAAACCCTTCAATTGATTGGCTTGTCATCTCGCACTTGCGTACAAGAAATTGATTTGCCGACCTCAGGAACACGACTTTTTCAAGCCGTTTGCCCAAGGAAATCTCTGAAAGAGATCTGACCTAACTTAATTTTCCTACCGACAAAGACCATCTCACGACACCTCCGAAGAGGTGACATTGTGATGATCTGAATCGGTGCCGGTCACGATCGCGTGCCGGCCGAAACCGAAAGAGATCAACTGCCGAATTGCCAATGAACAACCTGAGGCCGACAACCTTTCGACTGCCGTCCCAGGTGCGTGAAGTTTAGCAGGATCGCCATGCAGGTCAATCGCCCAGCAAGCGTCCCGCGAAATTTTTTTCCGCCGGCTGTCTTTCGGCTTTCTATCGGCCCGTTCTGCACGGTCAGAGCGTCCTGCCGACAGGTCCACGGAACCGGCAAACACCGAGCGGACACTTATTTTTCTGCATCGAGAACGACCGGAAGTTCGAGCCGATGACCCTCTCGCTCAACGGCAATGAGCACCTGATCACCCGGATTCCGCGACTCAATCGCAGACAGGAAATCATCGGCAGTCCGCACAGTTTCGCCAGCCACTGCAACAATCAGATCCGCTCCCGAGCGATCTACCCGCTCAAATTCCGCCACGAATGGCCCCTGGCGACGCCGCTCGCGAACAACCTTGAACCCTCGCATGCCCGCCCGCTCGGCGGGCCCCTCGGGCGCCACCGCGGCGACCAGAAGCCCCTTGTCTGTCTGATAGACCCGAGCGATCCCAGCGTCGGGGCGAATCACTTTCCCACGCTGAATCAGCTGCGGAACGATCCTCGCTAAGGTGCCGACAGGGATCGCGAACCCCACGCCCGAACTCTGCCCGGTGCGGCTGGCGATGGCCGTATTCATGCCGATCAATCGACTGCCGCTGTCGAGCAGAGGCCCGCCGGAGTTGCCCGGGTTGATCGCGGCGTCGGTCTGGATGATCGACTTGATCGTGCGGCCGCTTCGTGTTGGCAACGAGCGATTGAGACTGGAAATGATGCCTGTCGTCAGCGTGCGTTCGAGGCCGAACGGATTCCCGATGGCGAACACCCGCTGACCGACATGCAGGTTGTTGGAACTGCCGAAGACGGCCGGCACCAGCAGGGCAGCCGGGGCATCGACCTTGAGCACCGCCACATCGGTGGCCGGATCGAACCCCACGAGCTTTCCGGTGTGTGATGAGCCGTCGAACAGCAAAACCTGAATCTCCTTTGCCCCCTCGACAACGTGGTAGTTGGTGAGCACGTGCCCCAGCCTGTCGAGCACGATGCCAGAGCCAGCCCCTTCGGAGGGAACCTCGAGCAGGAACAGGCCGCTGGCCACCGTCGCCTTCGTGTTGATGTTTGCCACGCTCCTGTTGACCGCCTCGTAGACGGCGATGTTCGTCCGTTCCTCGGGCGTGAAACGCCCCCCGGAACTGTCGTCCAGAGGCTGGCGGCCATCGACAACGGGCTGCTGGCCAGAGGCCGCCGCGGCCATCGCGAGCATTGCTGCCACCGCCAGGCAGCCCCGCCCACTGCAGCCCCGCCGGCTGCAGACTCTTGCGGTTCCCCGCCCTGCAGACCAAAGGTGCCGCGACGCCTTCGCTCCAGACCACCACATACGCCAGCCTCCTGTGTGCTCTCTGCACGGTATCGAGACCGCCTCGCCGCTCCAACCCGAAATCGCTGCCGACGCGCCCACCGGGGCTTCCGTTCGATGGAAAACACAAGAATCGCAGGAATTTTCCGGCCAGAACGACGTTGGCGGCGGGAGGCCTTCCAAATATGCTCACGGGATGGGGCTCACCTTTGCCCCGCAGCCAACTCACAGGTTCACAGCACACGTCCGGAGGATCCCATGGCAGCGAGTCCTTTCCACAGGCGCCACGCGGGCGGAGGCATGCGTATGGCGTCCGGCCTCGCGGTGATCCGTCAGTTCATGCCAGGAATCGTGCATTTCATGCCAGGCATCTTGGTTTCGGGCATGGTGGTGGCCATCACGATGCCAGCGGCCATTTTCGCCGCCAACGGTGAACGCCCGGCAGCCGCAACGCCGCCTGCGGTGCACGTTTCGTTCGTGGAAAGCTTCCGCCGCGATGGCGGCTCTGCGTTGGTCTCTGCCATCGGCCTGCGATGGACGCCGGCCGTGGAGAAGGCACCGCCAGCACGCGTGCTCGTGCTCGTCGATACATCCGCCAGCCAGATGGGGGATTTCCGCAGCAGCGCCCGGGACGCACTGGCAGGCATGCTGGAGACCGCCCGGCCCGTTGATCGCTACCTCGCCGCAGCAGCAGACGTGGCCTGCGTGCCACTGGGCGATGGCTTCGTGCCAGCCGGCGATCCGGCAGTGAAGACCGCGCTCGCCACGCTCGACGCCCGGACGCCACTGGGCTCCACCGATCTGATCGAAGTGCTCGACCGTGCGGTCGAACTCGTGGGTGAAACGCAGACGGCCGCCCCTGCCGGCGGCCGCTCCATCGTCTATATCGGAGACGGCCCCGGCCTCGGGGGCATCGACCCTGGCGATTTCCAGCGAATTCTGGAGACGCTCCGCGGGAAGCACATCACCTTCTCGGCGATCGGCATCGGTCCCCAGGTCAATTGGCCGTGTCTCGCGGCGTTGGCCAGCGCCACCGGCGGCATGCTGCTCGTGCCAGACGAGACCGTGTCTGCCAAGGACGCCGGCGGTCGGATGTCCCAGTTGGCCGTGGCCGCCACGGCCTGGCCGGAGCAGGTCGCGATCTCCACTGCTGCCCCCGAAGCCGGCCTGCGGATGCTGCCGGCGCGGATGCCGCCGCTCCGCGGAGATCGCGATTCGGTCGTGCTCGTCGAGGGTCCGCTCGACGCAGCCTCCATCGAAATGCTGCTCGACACCGGCGCGGCTGTGCTCACGGCGCCGCCAGTTTCGCTCGACGTGCCTGCCACACAGCCACAGGAAGAGCATGCCTACCTCGAGGAGTTGGCTCGCAACGCCCGCGACACCGCCGGTGCGTTTCTGCCGCTGCTTGGCCGGGAGGGACTCGACTTGGCTCGCCGCGCCATCCGTGGCGAGGCCGCCACGCTCGCCGTGCTCTCGAGACAGGCCGAAGCTGCCGGAGCGCACGACGCCGCCCTGCGGCTGGCGCAGGCATCCCTCCGCCGTGACCCGGACAACACGGCGGCCGCGGTCATCCGCTCGGTCGCTCAGCAGATTCCTGCTCCTGCGGCCGAGGAACTGACGCCCGACAGGCTGCCGCCGGCCACCTCCGACTTCGACGCTGGCTCCGACGAACTGGCCGATATCAATGCGTTGCGCAAGGTGCGGGCCCAGCAGTTGGAGCAAGAGACCGCCGTGCGACTTCGCAATGCCCGTCACCTGATGATGACCGACCCCGACCAGTCCCGGGCCAATCTCAAAGACCTGCAGCAGGCTGTGAATAGCTCCGATGATCTGGATGCCGCCATGCGAGACCGACTCTCCAGGCAGATCGAGATGAGCATTCGCGAGTCGGTCGTGCGGTCACGGGAGAAGGTGGAGTGCGACCTCGCGAATGAGCGTCGTGCTGCCATCGGCCGGGAGCGGCAGCGGCTCGACGGCGAGTTGCGAGCCAAGGAAGAGCGGTTCAAGCAGCTGACCGAACGCTACACAGCACTGCTGACAACCGGCATCGAGCAGCGTTACCAGCGGCCTCTCGTCCAACAGCATGACGATCCCATCCAGCTGGCCAACGACCCCTCCGGCGAATACGACGAGTTCATCCGCGCAGAACGCGAGGTCGCCGACGAGATGGCCGTGGAGGCCTCCAGAATCTACGGCAACTACCCGATGCCGATGACCGCCCGGGAGATCGCTCGTACGGCCCCCATCGTGGCCAGGACGCTCCACTATGACTCGCAGAACGTCCGCTACCGCCGTGAGATGCAGCGGAATTTCATGGACGCCCTGCATCTGGTCGATCTCGCCGCGATCCCGTTCGTGGACGAGCCGCCCATCCATTATCCGAATGCCGACCGCTGGCGCGATATCACGAAGCGTCGCGAGAAATACAAGTCGGTCGATCTCGCCAATCCTGGCAGTGCCGAGAAGAGGCTTTATGACGCCCTCGACCAGCCGGTGGATGAGCTGAACTTCCAGGAGACTCCCCTGCGGGACGTCATCAATCAACTCAAGGACAAGTACGACATCCCGATCCTTGCCGATAAAAAGGCCTTCGAGGACGCCGGGCTCGATCTCGACACGACCGTTGTCACGCAGAACGTGTCGGGCATCTCGCTGCGGTCGGCCCTGCGACTCCTGCTCGGTGACATCGACCTCACGTACCTCATCAAGGACGAGGTCATGCTGATCACGACCAAGGACAAGGCTGCCGAAAACCTCGTCATCAAGGTCTATCCGGTCGGCGACCTCGTCATGCCACTCAGCGCGGGCGGTGGCGTCAATCCGTTCCAGACCGGCGGTGGCATGGGCGGGGCCGGTGGCGTCAACAGTGGCCAGGGAGGCGGCATTCAGGCAGGCGGTGTGGGCGGCAACGGCATGGGTGGCGGCATGTTCCAGATTTCTGATGCCCGCGATCGCCTGGCCCGCCGCGAGAAGCCGAATCCGACGGCGTTGCCCCAGAATCCGCGACCGGCTCCGCAATCGAAGCCCGCCCAGGCAGCAGCCGACACCGCCGCAGAACTCGACGGCGTCGGCCTGCCGGCATCGGTCGTGGATTCCAGCATGGATTCGACCGCCATGCGGGCTGCCGTCACGGCCTATCTGACCGCGGAACCGGCCCGTTCCGAATCTGCCCCGAACGGCAGCGGTTCGGCCGCCGACAGTCGCGATATGGCACTTCGGATGGCAAGGCTCCGCGTCACCGCAGCCGAACTTGGCCGCCAGGGGCGGTTTGACCGTGCCGCTGACCTGCTCTCGGCAGCCATTGCCTGCGGCCGTGGAGAACCTTGGATGTATGAGGCCCTTGCCGTGGCGATGGAAGCTGCCGGCCAGCCGCGTGAAGAAGTTGAGCGGGCCCTGCTCTCGACGGCGGAATTTGCGTCCACTCCGTTCGACCTGCTCGCCCTGGCGAATTACCTGGCGCGATTCGGATCACCGGGCCGGGCGATCCGGTTGTGCAAGCAGGTGACGAATCTCGACCCGGCAAATCGTGAGGCCTACGCCCTTGCCATGACGCTCGCCGCCCGTTCCGACGACGTGGCCACGCTGCGGTGGGCCTGCCCCGGCGTGCTGGCGCACGAATGGCCCGCCGACCAGCGGGAGATTTTCACGCGGGCGGCTCGGCTGTCGAAGACAACCATCGATGGGCTCGAAAAAGCGGGACATGCGGACGAGGCCGCCGAGTTCCGGACGCGTGTCGATCGGGCGCTCGTTCGAGACATCGAGTTGGAACTCTCGTGGAACGGCGATGCCGACATCGACATGATCGTGGAGGAGCCGCCCGGCACGGTCTGCTCTCTCTCCTCGCCGCGGTCGGCCTCTGGCGGCACCCTGCTGGCCGATTCGGACGCCACCGCCGACCCGGCCAACACGACTCACCGCGAGCGTTACGTGGCCGCCGAGGCGTTCCCTGGCACCTACCGCGTCCTGGTGCGACGGGCCTGGGGCAAGGTGGCGGCTGACACGGTGACGGCCACGGTGGTCCTCTACCGGGGCACCGACAACGAACAGCGATTGAAGCGGCAAGTGGCGGTCAGGGCCGATGATGCCATGGTGACCATCGAAGTGCCGGCGGGCCGACGTCAGGAACCGCTGCTCGACGCCCAGGTGGCACAGGACGTCGCGACCCAGCAGCAACTCGGCCGCGCCATCCTCGCCCAGCAGTTGGCCGGCATGGCCGATTCCTCGGCGGCAGCGTCGCTCTCGCAGAGCCGTGGCACACAACGGCCAAGCGGCACGCCCGGCATGCCTTTCTTCCGCAGTGGCGCCGTCGGGTACCAGCCCATCATCACAACGCTCCCCGAAGGAACCAACATGTTTGCTCAAGCGGTTGTCTCGGCTGATCGCCGGTATGTCCGGATCACCACCACGCCGCTCTTCTCAGGCGTCGGCCAGGTGACGCAGTTCAACTTCTCCGGCGGCGGTGCCCAAGGCACCGGTGGCGGTGGTGGTGGTGGTGGCATGGGTGGCGGCGGCATGGGTGGTGGTGGCATGGGTGGCGGCGGTGGTATGCAGGGTGGTGGTATGCAGGGTGGTGGTATGCAGGGTGGTGGTATGCAGGGCGGCGGTGCCTTCTAAACACCATGCCCAACTTCGGAGTCATCCTCGCCGCGGCCGGTCAGAGCAGCCGGTTCCAGGACGCCAACTACAAGAAGCCGTTTGCGCCGCTCGCGGGTCGGCCGGTCTGGCTGCATTCAGCCGAGAAGTTCACCGACCGGCCCGACGTCAAGCAGGTGGTGGTCGTTGTCTCCCCGGAAGACCGCGAGGCCTTCGTGGAAAAGTTCGGCGCCAGCCTGGCCTTCATGGGCATCACGCTGGCCGAAGGGGGCAGTCACCGGGCTGACTCGGTTCGCCGTGGCCTCGAGAAGTTCTCGGCCGACATCGACATGATCGCGATCCACGATGCGGCGCGTCCCTGCATCGCGACCGCCTGGATCGACCGCGTCTTCGAGGCCGGGGCGAAGACCGGCGCCGCGATCCTGGCGATCCCCGTCGTGGGCACGCTCAAAAGGGTGAATGCCGACAAGCTGATCACCGAAACGGTCGATCGCACCGGCCTCTGGGAGGCGCAGACGCCGCAGGTCTTTTCCCGCGACGTGCTCACCCGGGCCTTCGCCCACGCCGAAGCGCAAGGCTCTCAGCCCACCGACGAGGCCCAACTGGTCGAGGCGATCGGCCAGCAGGTAACCGTCGTGCCCGGCTCGCCGATCAATCTCAAGATCACGTCGCGGGAAGACCTCCGCCTCGCCGAGCAGGCCATGAAGGCACTCCCCGCAAACCGTCTCGCTGGCCCCGCGCACCCCTTCGCCAACGACGACATGTGGCGGTAGGCTCATGCCCGCTGGGGATAAGCAATCTCCAGATGCTGAGGAGCCGATCGGAGGCACGCGCAGGAGCCGGTGAATTCTGCGACTCACGAGCGATCCACCACCATCCATGAGCCTCCCGTAGCAGAATCCGCCGGCGACGAGCATGCCGCAGCCGGCGAACCAATGCGGCTCACAAGAGACCCACTGCCCCCAATTTTGAATTCATGACACACGACCTCGTCTCCGATTTCCAGGCCCGCGGCCTGATCCACCAGTCAACCGACGCGGCCAGGCTGCGTGAGTGGCTCGCCACGCCCGGCCGCCGCGTCTATGCCGGCTTCGACCCCACGGCCGACAGCCTGCACGTTGGCCACCTCGTGGCGCTCGTGCTGCTGCGTCGCGTGGCCCATGCCGGCCACGAACCGGTGGCCCTGATCGGCGGCGCGACGGGCATGATCGGCGACCCGAGCGGGCGGAGCGAGGAGCGCAACCTTCTCTCGCCCGATGAACTGGCGGCCAACATCGCCGGCGTCGAACGGCAGATCCGGGCCGTCCTCCAGAGCGACGCGGGCCATGACGTCCGCGGAGTTGCATCCGTCACTCCCCACCATGTCGTGAACAATGGCGACTGGATGCGGGGCGTCGGCTACCTCGAATTCCTTCGCGACGTCGGCAAGCATGTGCCGCTCTCGCAGATGCTCGGCAAGGACTCGGTGAAGAGCCGGCTCGAGCGTGACGGCGGGCTCTCCTACACAGAGTTCAGCTATATGCTGCTGCAGGCCTGGGACTTCGTGCACCTCTCCGACACGCTCGACTGCCGCGTGCAGATCGGCGGCAGCGACCAGTGGGGCAACATCACGGCCGGCATCGAACTCGGCCGCCGACTCCGCTCCCGCGAACTGCACGGCATCACCTGCCCGCTGCTGACGAAGTCGGACGGCACGAAGATGGGGAAGACGGCCTCCGGCGCGATCTGGCTCGATCCCCGCCGCACGAGCCCCTACCGCTTCTATCAATACTGGATCAACCTCGACGACGACGACGCGGGCCGCTGTCTCGCCCGGCTCACGCCACTCTCGCTCGACGAACTCGCCGACCTCGACTCCAAGCGGGCCGCCAATCCGGCCGCCCGCGACTCGCAGAAGCGTCTGGCCGAGGAATTGACGCGGCTCGTGCACGGCGACGCCGGCCTCGCTGCCGCCCGGCAGGCAACGGAGATTTTCTTTGGCGCCGAAATCAGCCAGCTCGACGATAGCCAACTGGCCGAGATTTTCGCCGACGTGCCCAGCCGGGAGTTCCCCCGCTCGGCGCTCGACGGTGAGGGGTTGCAGTTGGTCGAAGCCCTCACCGACACAGGCCTCGCCCAGAGCCGCGGCGCGGCCCGCCGCACGATCGAACAGGGCGGGGCCTACGTCAACAACCGACGGATCTCCGACGTCGCCTATCGGCTCACCGCGAAGGACCTGGCCGGCGCCGCCACGCTCGTGCTGCGGTCGGGGAAAAAGTCCTACGCAATCGCCCGCTTCGGGTGACGGTCGCTTCGAGTGACGCCCGCACGGGGAAACCGAAACGACACGAGCCGCGTCGTTTCGGCCCGCAATACGGATTCCTCTCGCTCGCGCT